>JBDTSX010000244.1:0-7335 GCA_039930925.1 Acidobacteriota bacterium
GCAATGGGGGGGTCAGTCAGGGTCGGCGGGGCACGGGGAGCAGTCAAGTCGATGGAGCAGCATGGAGCAGCAAGCCGGCGGAGCAATTGGGGGTCAGTCAGGGTCGGCGGGGCACGGGGTGAGTCCGAGTCGATGGAGCAGCATGGAGCAGCAAGCCGGCGGAGCAATTGGGGTCAGTCAGGGTCGGCGGGGCACGGGGTGAGTCCGAGTCGACGGGGCGTGGGTGGCAGCAAAGGCGATGGGGATGGGCATCAGGCAGAGTCGAGCAGACTCTGGCACCCACAGGCGAGGAGGATGGAGAGTCGCGGCGGGCGGCAGCGAGGCCGGGGTACACGACGTGCAATTCGTCTGGCCCATGGCACAGACACTTGACGATTTGCTCGTGTGGCACAAGGCGCGGGAGTTCTGGGAGGCTGTAAACGCACTTCTCGAGCGTCCGGGGTTTGGCACAAATCGCGATCTCCTGGATCAGATCCGCGATGCCACCGACTCGGTTGTCTCGAACATCGCCGAGGGGTTCGAGCAGCCAACCGACCGGTCGTTCGCTTTATACCTCTACCGCTCGAAATCGTCGGCCGCCGAGGTGCGGGCGCGCTTGTTCATCGCCCAACGGCGCGGATACATCACCGAACCCGAACACGACGTGGCGGTTACGATCGGCATCGAACTGGCGCGGATGCTGGCCGGGTTCATCAAGTATCTTTATTCGTGCGACAGAAAGAACCGCGGCGCCGGCCAAGCCGCTCTCAACCGACCGCAGAACAAGCCGCCCGCGAGCCGGCCGCGCTAACGAGCCGCTCGTGACTCGACTCCGTGACCGTGACTCCGTGACGGCGACTCCGTGACTCCGTGACTCCGTGACTGCCGACTCCGCGCCGTGACTCCGTGACTGCGACTCCGTGACCGTGACTAACGACCAACGACTAACGACCTCCGAGCATCTCGAGGACGCCGCGCATTACCCGGGTGGGCACGCGAGCGGCGTCGTGTTTCCGCGTACCGCCGAGGAGGTCGCCGCCATTCTCCGGGGGGCGACGGCGGTGCTGCCGATCGGCGCGCAGTCGTCGTTGACGGGAGGCGCGACCCCGATGGGGGAGCTGATCCTGGCGACGTCCAGAATGACGCGCGTGCTCGACGTCTCGGCCACCCACGTCACCGTCGAGGCCGGGGTGACGGTCGCGGCGATCCAGGAACAGCTCGCCGCCGCCGGGGCGTGGTTTCCGCCGGCGCCGACGTTCACCGGCGCGTGTGCCGGCGGGATCGTCTCCACCAACGCGGCGGGGGCCGCCACGTTCAAGTACGGCAGCACCCGCCAGTGGGTGGACGCACTGGTCGTGGTCCTGGCGGACGGAACGATTCTGCACATCCGCCGCGGCGAGCACCTGGCCCGCGACGGCCGCTTCAGGCTGGACACGCGCACGGGTCCGGTCGCGATTCCCGTGCCGTCATATGTGATGCCCGCGGTGGCGAAGCAGTCCGCGGGATACTACGCGGCGCCGGGGATGGATCTCGTGGACCTGTTCATCGGCGCGGAAGGGACGCTCGGCGTGGTGACCGAGGTCACCTTCCGGATTCTCTCTCCGGCGCCGCAGTCGTCGCTCGCGCTGATTCCGTGCGCCACCGGCGCGGCGGCGCTCGAGATGGTGCGGCTGCTGCGGGACCAGTCGCGCGAGACGTGGCGAACGTCCGACCCTGCCGGGATCGACGCGGCGGCGATCGAGAACATGGACGCGCGGTCGATCGCGATCCTGCGCGAGGACGGCGCCGACCTGAGGAACCACGTTACCCTTCCGGCAGGCACGGCGGTGGCACTCCTGGTCCAGCTCGAGTTACCGCCGGAGACGACGGCTGCCGCCTCGTACGATCAGATCGAGCGCGCGCTCTCGGGCGATGCGCCGGATACGGCGCTGGTCAGGTTCTGCCGGCTGCTCGACACGCGTGGACTGCTCGACGTCACCGAACTGGCGCTCCCCGGCGACCGCCGCCGAGCCGCGCAGCTCGTCGCGATCCGCGAGGCAGTGCCGGCCGGAGTCAATCAGCGGGTCGGGACGGCCAAGCGCGACATCGATGCCAGGATTGAAAAGACCGCCGCCGACATGGTCGTGCCGGTCGAGCGCTTCGCCGAGATGCTGGACGTCTACCGCCGCGGCTTCGAGTCGCGCGGACTGGACTACGCCGTGTGGGGCCACATCTCGGACGGCAACGTCCACCCGAACGTGATCCCGCGATCGTACGACGACGTGAGGCGCGGAAAGGACGCGATCCTGGAGTTCGGCCGCGAGGTGGCGCGGCTCGGCGGATCGCCGCTGGCGGAGCACGGCGTGGGACGCAACCCCGTGAAGCAGACGCTGCTCCGGCAGCTGTACGGGGACACCGGCATCGAACAGATGCGAGCCGTCAAGCGCGCGCTCGATCCGGATTGGAAGCTGGCGCCCGGGGTCATCTTCGGGCAATGAAGATTTCGAGCGCGGGATCCGGACCCGGAGCGATCGTGTTCAGTGATTCATTTCACGTACTTACCCGGGTCCTGGTCGAACTTGGTTTTGCAGATCGGCGCGCAGAAGTAAATCGTCTGCCCCTGATACTCACTTTTTCCCGCCGCCGTCCTCTCGTCGATCGTCATCCCGCAAACCGGATCCTTGACCATGGCTGCTCCTCGTGTATCCCATCGCCGACGTTTTGACGGCGGGGCCTTCTGTTACATGATAGCAATCAGCGGTCGCGATGGCGGCCGCCCTGCCTGACCACGCGCGGAGGCGTCATGTCGCTCGAAAATTCATCGCCCGGAAACTGGTCGATTAAGAACCTGCTCCTGAGCTGGCCCGTCGTCCGGCAGATCCTCCACGGCGCCGACGGTAACGGCGCCGAAGCGATGACGGCGCGAACCGTCGCGCTGCGGCCGCGAAATGCCGGCGCCCGCGTCGCGCGATCCGTTTGTCCCTATTGCGCGGTCGGCTGCGGCCAACTCGTCTTTCATGAGAACGGCCGGGTCGTCTCGGTCGAAGGAGACCCCGAGTCGCCGATCTCCGAGGGGCACCTCTGCCCCAAGGGCGCCGCCACTTTCCAACTGATTACGCATGAGGCCCGGCTGTCGCGAGTGAAGTACCGCGCCCCTTACGCGTCGGAGTGGACGGAACTCGATCTCGACACCGCCATGGGCATGGTCGCCGACCGCGTCTGGGCCTCTCGCGAGCGGCACTTCGAAGAGACCCGCGAAACGGACCAGGGGACGGCGGCGTTGATGCAGTGCGCGTCGATTGCGCATCTTGGCGGCGCCACCCTCGACAATGAAGAAAACTACCTGATCAAGAAGCTGTTCACCGGCGGGCTGGGAATGGTGTGCCTCAGCAACCAGGCCCGAATATGACATAGCTCCACCGTGCCCGGTCTGGGCACATCCTTCGGACGCGGCGGCGCCACGACGGCGCTGCAGGACCTGCAGAACGCCGATGCGATCCTGATCATGGGATCGTCGATGGCCGAGAACCATCCGGTCGGTTTCCGGTGGGTGATCAAGGCGCGCGAGCGCGGCGCCACGATCATCCACGTCGACCCGCGCTTCTCGCGCACGTCCGCGATGGCCGACATGTGGGTGCCGCTGCGCGCCGGCAGCGACATCGTCTTCCTCGGCGCGATGGTCAACCACGCCGTCGCCAACGGGCTCGAGTTCCGCGACTACGTCGTCCCCTACACGAACGCCGCGACGATCATCAGCGAAGACTTCCGGGACACCGAGGATCTCGCGGGGCTGTTCTCCGGGTGGGATGCGGAGCAGCAGGCGTACTCGCCGGAGACGTGGGCCTACGAGACCGGGGACGGCGCAGGCGCGACGCCTTCAGGTGGCAATCCCGATCAGCACATCGCGCACCCGCCGCAACGCGGCGGCCACGGCAAAGATCGAGGGGGGGAGGCATCGAAGGTCGCGCCCGCGCATCGCGACCCCACGCTCGAGCATCCCCGCTGCGTGTTCCAGATCCTGAAGCGGCATTACGCGCGCTACACGCCCGAGATGGTGGAGGAGGTCTGCGGCGTGCCGCGCGAGGCGTTCCTCCGCGTGGCCGACGCCTTCTGCCGCGCGTCAGGGCCCGATCGCACGGCGGCGATCTGCTACGCGGTCGGATGGACGCAGCACTCGGTCGGCGTGCAGATCATCCGGACCGCGGCCATCCTGCAGCTCCTGCTCGGCAACGTCGGCCGGCCGGGCGGCGGCATCATGGCACTGCGCGGGCACGCCTCGATTCAGGGATCGACCGACATCCCGACGCTCTACGACATCCTCCCCGGCTACATCCCGATGCCGGCGTTCGGCGACGACGGGCGCTCGCTCGAGCGTTACCTGCGCACCCACCGCTCGGACACCGGCTGGTGGGCGAACTTCGACAAGTACACGATCTCGCTGCTGAAGGCCTGGTACGGCGACGCGGCGACACCGGAAAACGAGTTCGGCTTCGGCTGGCTGCCTCGCATCAGCGGCGATCACTCGCACTTCGGCTACTGGCTGGACATGGCGGATGCGACAGGCACACTGGAAGGGCTGTTCGTCATGGGGCAGAACCCGGCAGTAGGCGCGCCCAACGCGCGGCTCGAGCGGCGCGCGCTCGGCAATCTGCAGTGGCTGGTGGTGCGCGACATGGTCGAGACCGAGACCGCGAGCTTCTGGCTCGACTCGCCGGAAATCGAGCGCGGTGAGCTGCGCACGGATCAGATCGGCACCGAGGTCTTCCTGTTTCCCGCCGCCGGGCACGCAGAAAAAGACGGCTGCTTCACGAATACGCAGCGGCTGCTGCAGTGGCACGAGAAGGCGGTCGATCCGCCGGGCGACGCCCGCAGCGAGACCTGGTTCATGTACCACCTTGGCCGTCGGTTGAAGGACCAGGCCGCGCGGGACCCAAAGCGCCGCGACGCGGGACTCGCTGCGCTGACCTGGAACTACCGCACCGAAGGAACCACGCAGGAGCCGATCGTTGACGACATCCTCCAGGAAATCAATGGCCGGACGGTCGCCGACGGGAAGCTGGTCGAGGGATATCGGTCGCTCGCGGCCGACGGCAGCACCTCGTGCGGCTGCTGGATTTACTCTGGCGTCTACCCGGAGGCGGGGCGCAACCGCGCGCGCGAGCGCCGGGCCGAGGGGGCATATGGACAGGGGTGGGGCTTCGCCTGGCCCGCCGACCGGCGCATCCTCTACAACCGGGCCTCGGCGCGGCCGGACGGGCAGCCGTGGAGCAGTCGCAAGAAGCTGGTGTGGTGGGACGAATCCGCGCGCGAATGGACCGGGCTCGACACGCCGGACTTCACGACGGACAAGGCCCCGGACTATGCACCGGCGGATGGCGCCAGCGGCGACGCCGCGCTTCGTGGAGACGCGCCGTTCATCATGCATCCGGACGGCGTGGGCTGGATCTGGGTGTCGAGCGGGTTGAAGGACGGGCCGCTTCCGGCGCACTACGAACCGCTGGAATCACCGGTTGCGAATCGGGTCTACGCGCAACAGGTGAACCCGGCGGCGGACCTGAAGGAGCGCCCCGACAACCCCTACGCCGCGTCGCCCGACGATCGATATCCGCACGTGCTGACGACCTATCGATTGACCGAACATCACACCGCCGGAGGCATGTCGCGCACGCTGTCGCACCTCGCCGAGCTGCAGCCGGAGCTGTTCTGCGAGATCTCCCTCGAACTGGCTGGCGCGATTGGTGTCACGAACCTCGAGTGGGTGACGATCACGTCGCCGCGCGGCGCGATTGAAGCCCGCGCGCTCGTCACCCCGCGCATGCAGCCGCTGACGGTGCAGGGGCGCACCATCCATCAGGTCGGTCTCCCCTATCACTTCGGCGGCCGCGGCCTCGTCCGCGGCGACGTCGTCAACGATCTCGTCGCGATTTCCGAGGAGCCGAACGTGCGGATCATGGAAGCCAAGGCACTGGTCTGTCGAGTGGACAAATCGGGATCCGGAGCACCGGATCGCGGATCCCGGACCCGCGGATCCCGGTTCCCGGCTGTCAGGCCGACCGTATGACCACCGCGTTCCTCACCGACTCCACCGTCTGCATCGGGTGCAAGGCGTGCGAAGTCGCATGCAAGGAATGGAACGAGATCCCGAGCGACGGTTTCACGCTGACCGGGTTCTCGTACGACAACACGGCCGGCCTCGGACACTCGACCTGGCGGCACGTGAAGTTCATCGAGCGCGCGAATCGCGTCAGCTCCCCGCAGCCGGCGGACGCCGGCTATCGCAGCAACGCGTTCCGCTGGGATTTTTCGTCCGACGTCTGTAAGCACTGCGCCAATGCAGGCTGCCTCGAGGCCTGTCCGACCGGCGCCATCGTCCGCACCGAGTTCGGCGGCGTCTTCATCCAGCCCGACGTCTGCAACGGCTGCGGCTACTGCATCGTCGCGTGCCCCTTCGGCGTGGTCGATCGCCGCCCGTCCGATGGACGCGCGTTCAAATGCACGTTCTGCTACGACCGCCAGAAGGTGGGCCTCCAGCCGGCGTGCGCCACCGCCTGTCCAACCGAGTCGATCCTCTTTGGCGAACTGGAGGACCTGCACGCCCGGGGTGTGGAGCGCGTCCGCCAGTTGAGTGAGCGCGGGATCAACGATGCGATCCTCTACGACGCGCGCGACTCGAGCGTCGGCGGCGCGCACGCGATGTTCATCTTCCGGGGCCGGCCCGAGGAGTACAATCTCCCGCCGGCACCCGAGGTGCCGACGGTGCATCTGCGGGCAGGATGGCGGTCAGCGGCGGTCGCCGCGGGACTGATGCTGTTCGGCACCGCGCTTGCGTTTTACGCCGGACCGCCGGCGCCGGATCATGAAGCTCCTCGAGACCGTGTGCCTGCTCGCGAGCCTGCCGCTCGTCGCCCTTGGCGGTGACGGGCTCTACGAGGCCGCGCGCAACCGGCAACCGGTCACGGTGACCTGCGAGGAGTATCTCCGGAACCCTCCACCCGCACTGTGGCTGCGCATCAGCGGGTGCGACGTCGACTACTTGAACATGGGCTATCAGCAGGCAAACGGGCGCGTGGTGGCGCTGTTTTTTCCGGTCCGGCTGCCTTCCCAGCGATCCGCGCCGGCGCCGCTCGTCGCGGCGACCCGAGATCCGGAGGCGGTGGCGATGGTGCAGGAAACGCTCACGAGCGGCCAGCAGGCCGACTCAGAATCATTTCTCGTCTCGATGCTTCGCGTGGTCACCAATCTGCGCGTGTCGCGTGAGATCGAGGGGTACGCCCGGCGCGGCGTGCTCGACACCTGGCGGACGGGGGCGATGCGCCGCGGCATCAAGGTGCCGCTCGCGCAGCGATTCGCGGTGGTGGATCTCCATGCGCGTCCGTC
>JBDTSX010000245.1:0-7335 GCA_039930925.1 Acidobacteriota bacterium
ACTTCCAGATGCGATTTCCGAGTGGCGTGCTGGCCAATTGCGTGTCGAGCTACGCAGCGATGCTGAGCCGGTTCCGCGTGCACGCCGAGAACGGGTCGTTCGAGATGGAGCCGGCCTGGAGCCGCACCGGTCTCCGCCTGCGCGTCCTGCGGGGCACCAGCGTGGACCAACGCTACCTGGCGCAGCGCGATCACTTTGCGCTGATGATGGACCACCTCGCCCAGTGCGCCCTCGACAACACGCGCCCGCTCACCGATGGCGAGGACGGACGCAACGACATCCGGGTGGTCGAGGCGGTCTACGAATCGGTGCGCACCGGGAGGCCGGTCAAGCTCGCGTAGGGCGCTTGATGCATCTCCTCCGGGTGCCCACGAATCGGAGTCCGATGCGATCGACGCGAGCGGCTCTGCGTCGGTCGCTCCGTCAGCGTCCAGTCAGCGCCCGCACCGGGTCCACCCGGGACGCGCGGACGGCCGGTACGATCGTCGAGATCGCAGCCGCCAGCACGACACCGGCGCCGGCGAGGACGGCCGCCGCCGGTTCGCTGACGCCGACCGGGAACAGATTCGCGTCGAGCCATGGGCGCACCAGGAAGCTGATCGCCGCACCGGAGCCAACGCCCGCTGCGACGAGCAGCCCGGCCTCGCGGACCACGGCGCGCCGCACGTCGGAAGGACGCGCGCCGAGCGCGGCGCGAATGCCCAGCTCCGGCAGCCGGCGCCGCACCGAGAACGCGAGCACGGCGTAGACCCCCACTCCTGCGAGGAAGACGCCGATGACGCCGAGCGTAGCCGTCAGGTTTCCGCTCAGGCGTTCGGTCGCCGTGAACCGCGCAAACCGCTCGTCCATCGTCACCGCATCGAAGATCGGCACGTCCGGATCGGATTGAGCCACCGCGTTGCGCACCGACGGAACGATCGCCGCTCCCTGCGAGGTCTTGACGACGTAGGTGAGCTCGGCGATGGACCCGGCGGTCGGCTGCCGGTACGGCAGATACCAGGCGTCGCTCCCCGGAATGTCATCGTCTGGATTCTCGCGAAGGTTGCCGACGACGCCGACGATCTCGAGCCACTGGGCAGGGCTGTCGATGCGACCGCGCTTGACGCGCCTCCCGATCGGATTCTGGCCGGGCCAGTAGCGTTCTGCGAGCGACTGGCTGAGGACGACCACCGGAACCGAGGTCGCGTTGTCGGCATCGGTGAACGATCGCCCGGCCAGGACCGGGATCGCCAGTGCCTCGAAGTAGTGCGGCGTCACGACGCGCGAGTGCGCGAGCAAGAATCCACGCGGCGGTGGCGGGATGCCGTCGACGGTGAATGACGCGGCCTCGGTCCCGGCGTAGAACGGCGGCGCGCTGGTCGCGCCCACGGCCGCAACCCCCGGCAGTGACCCTACCCGTTCGAGAAGATCGTGGACGAAGGCCTCCTGCTGCGCGCGCTCCGGATAGCGCAGCGGCGACACCGCGACGTCGAAGGTCGTCACGTCGTGGCGGTCGAATCCCCAGGTCTCGCGTCGGAGCGCCAGCAGCCCCTGCCCCGTTACGCAGGCGCCGACCAGCAGCACGAACGCGAGCGCCAGCTCGACCACCACCAGCCCCTTCAGCCATCGCCGGCTGCCGCGCGATAGCGTCCCGGATCGCCCGACCGCCCGCAGGACGTCGGACGCGCGCGCGCGTGCGATGCCGATCGCCGGCAGCACGCCGAAAGCCACGCCCACGGTTGCCGTCATCGCGATGGTGAACGCCACGGTCAGCCCGTCGAGCCGCGGCTCGATGTCGAACTCGCCGGCGCCGTAGAGCGGGCTGAGCGCGACGAGCGGTCCCACGCTCCAGAACGTGAGCACGACGCCGGCAAGCCCGCCGATGCCCGAGAGCAGCACGCCGTAGGTGAGAAACTGCCGCACCAGCCGTGCGCGCGAGGCGCCGAGCGCGGCCCGCACCGCCGCTTCGTTCTGCTGCTCGAGGCTCTGCGCGAGCAGCAGGTTCGACACGTTCGCCACGGCGATGAGCAGCACGAGTAGCGCAGCGCCCGACAAGGCGTAGAGGACCCCCGTGAGGCGCCCCAACATCTCGGGACGGAGCGGCGTCACCTGCGCCCCCGACGGCGTGTCCGGCGTCGGATGCGCCTCCCTGAGCCGCGCGGCCATGTGGTCCATTTCCTCGTTCGCCTGCGCCAGGGTGACGCCCGGCTTCAAGCGGGCCGGAACGTAAATGCCCGCCGCATTCATCGGGTCTTCGCGGTACCCGAGGGGCACCCACAGATCTGATTGATAGGGATGCTTCAGACCCCGCGGCATCACGCCGACGATGGTGCGTACCCGCCCGTTCAGTTGAACCGCGCGGCCAAGGACGCTGGGGTCGGCCCCGAAGCGGCTCCGCCAGAGCGCGTCGCCGAGCAGCACGGCGTCGCGCCTCGCCGGAGTGTCTTCGTCGGCGGTGAAGGTTCGCCCGAGCGCTGGACGGATGCCCAGGACGTCGAAGAAGTTCGCGGTGACCGCGCCGGCGGCGACGCGCTCCGGGTGACCGTCGATGACGAGCGTCGCGCTCGTCCCGGTCCCGGCCGCGATCGCGTCGAACACCGTGGCGGCGCGCTGCCAGGGACCGAAGCTCGCCATCCTGAAGCCGCGCACGTCGGGCGGTTGGCCTGGCAGCGCGTAGTCTTCGCGCACGCGGACCACCTGGTCGGTGGCTCGGTCGCCCCAGGATCGCCAGAGGAACGCGTTGACGACGCTGAAGGCCGCGGTGTTGGCGCCGATCGCCAGGCCGATGGATGCGATGACGACCAGGTTGACGCCGGGCCGCGATCGCAGCGTCCGCCACGCCCAGCGGAGGTCATGCCGGAGCCCGGCGAACGGGCGCGACCGGGCGACAATCGCGACCGCGCGAACGAGATCGATCATCGCCCGCAGCCACAACCGCATCGCCGCCGCGGGACCGCGCCGCCGTTGCTCGGCATAGAGCAAGGCGAAGGTGTCCGCGGCGTCGGTCGAGAGATCGCCGACCGTCCACGCCGCACGGCGATACCACCGCACCGGCCACGGCTCGCGGCGGCTCATCGCGCACCTTTGAGAAATGGGCGGCCCCACTTGACCAGAGCGGCCATCTGCTCGGTCTCCGCGGCGGCAACCGCCCGCCCGGCTTTCGTGACCCGGTAGTAACGGCGCCGCCCGTCGGCGGAATCGGCGTCCCGGGGCGGCGACACTTCCTGGATCAGCTCATCGGCGAGGAGAGTCTTGATCGTCGCGTAGAGCGTGCCTGGCAGGATCTCGACGCGACCGCTGGTCGCCTCGCGGATCGCCCCCATGATCGCGTAGCCGTGCCTGGTCTCGTCGCCGATCGCGAGCAGGATGTAGAGCCGGTGAGTCATGCACACACTATAGTTGAATAAACTATAGTTGTCGCATGGCTGTGGGCCGGATCGGCCGGCATCGAGAAGCCGGGCGTCGCCCGTACGGTGTCGTCCGAACCTGACGCGAGCGACAATTGCAGTCTGGATGTGCGAATGCAGTCGAGCGGTCCACCCAGATACGTGCCATCCGGTCGGTCTGGCCTATGGCGGTGAATGATAGTGCCCTTGGGCAACCGCATCTCGTGACGGATCGAGTCGGTGCGCGGTCCGGCCGCTGAGGCAGAGTGCGCCGAACGAGCGCAGCCGGCTTGATCTCTGCCCGTTCAGCCGCCGTTCAGCCTCGCTCGCCCAGAATGGCGCTGTGTCACAGACCTATATCGATTTCGGTTATCCATGGTGGCTGTCGTACGGCCATCTCGCCCTGTTCGGCGTGCTGCTTGCGGCCGTGCTCGCGGCGCGTGCCGCCGGGGCGTCACGATCGGTGATGATTCTGCTGGGCGTGCTGTCCCTCTGGGCCGGCAGCGTCGCCCTACTCGTGCACCTCTTCGGCATCAACCACGTCCCGCCGCTCCCGACCCCGGCCTTCCTGAGGCCGGGCACCGGTCGCGTGCTCGATCTCGGCGCTGGAACAGGTCGGTCGTCGATCATGGTGCTGACCGAGCGGCCCCAGGCCACGCTCGTCGCATCCGATCTGTTCGGCACCTCGTTCACGCAGCACTTCGGTCCGGCCGAGCGGCCGCAGGATCGATTGCTGGCCAACCTGAGAGCCGCCGGCGTCGATGGCCGTGCCACCATCGAGACGGCAGACATGCTCAAGCTGCCGTTCACCGACCGTACCTTCGACGCCGTCGTGAGCGCGTATGCCATGGATCACCTCGGCCGCAACGGCGCTCGAACGGCCCTGGCGGAGGCGCATCGCGTGCTGAAACCGGGCGGCGATTTCCTCCTCATTCTCGTGGCCAATGACGGGTGGGCGAAGCTGGCCTTCGGTCCGCTGCTGTCACACGGCGGCACCTACGGCACGGACTGGTGGCGCGACGCCGCAGCGAAAGCGGGCTTCGACGTCCGTGAACAGGGCGCGCGTCCTGTCACCACCTACTTTCTACTGACTGGGCGATAACGATGCGAGTCCGGTAGCATTGAGGCGGACTCGCGACTGATGCGACTGCTTGTCGTCGAAGACGAACCGCGCCTGGCAGCGGACCTCAGGTCAGCCCTCGAAGCGGCCGGCTATGCCGTCGATGTGGCTCACGACGGCGCTGCCGCGGATGTTTGCGTCGAGACCGAGCGTTACGATTGCGTCATTCTCGATCTGGGCCTGCCGCGAATCGACGGCCTGACGCTCCTCGACCGGTGGCGGCGCACCGGCAAGACGATGGCGGTCTTGCTGCTGACCGCACGCGACTCGTGGCACGAGAAAGTCGAAGGGATCGACGCCGGCGCTGATGACTACGTCGCCAAGCCGTTCCACATCGAGGAAGTGATCGCACGGGTCCGCGCGCTGATCAGAAGATCCGCCGGTCACGCCGAGGCCGAGCTACGTTGTGGACCGGTCACGCTGCACGTCCCGCGAGCGAGAGTCTCGGTCAACAACGTGCCCGTGACCCTGACGAGCCATGAGTTTCGTATCCTGTCCTATCTGATGCACCACCGCGGGCGCGTCGTCGGACAGTCCGAGTTGATCGAACACGTCTACGCACAGTCGTTCGACCGCGATTCCAACACTGTCGAAGTCTTCGTCTCGCGACTCCGCCGCAAACTCGGCGTGGATTGCATCAGGACGGTTCGCGGCCTGGGCTACTGCCTGGAGGAGCCTGTGCCGTGAGACGGCCGCTGTCGCTTCGCGCCCATCTCGTGATCGGTGCCGGCTGCCTGATGATCGGGTTGTTCGGAGGATCAATCATCCTGTGGCACATCACGCTCGGCCATCGGGAGCCGCCGTCGATCTTCGTTGCCCTCGTGAGCCACGCTCACCTGTTCGCGGTCGCGTGCCTGGTCTGCATGGGGATCGGCGCAGCGCAGGTGCAGCGTGGCTGGCGATCGATCGACCAGATCCGCACCCATCTCGCCGACATCCATGAGAGGCCGGCGCGACGGTTGACGGGACGCTATCCCGCCGAAATCGCCCCGCTGGCGGCTGATCTGAATCGCCTGCTCGATCAGCGTGACGCGATGGTCGCCCATGCGAGCCTGGGAGCAGGCGACTTGGCGCATGGCCTCAAGACGCCGCTGGCCATCCTCACGCAGGACGGCGAGCGCGCGGCGCGCGACGGCCACGCGGAGCTCGCGGCGAGCATCGCCGCGCAGGTGGATCGCATGCGCCGCCAGGTGGATACCCACCTGGCACGGGCTCGAATCGATGTGTCGCGCCATCGCGTCGTCGTCCCGATCTCATTGCTGGAATCGATTGAGGGCATCGTCCGCACCCTGGAGCGGCTCTACGGCGAGCGCGGCATTACGTTCGACGTGCGCGTTTCCGAGGGCATCCAGGTGCTGGCGGCGCGGGACGATCTCGACGAGATTCTCGGCAACCTCCTCGACAACGCGAGCAAGTGGGCGCGTACGTTGTGTCGCGTCGACGCACGTGTCGACGCCGGCCGTGTCGTGATCGTGATCGACGACGACGGTCCCGGCATCCCCGTCAGCGTGCGCGACCGCGTGCCCGCCGGCGGAGTGCGCGCCGACGAAGCGGGAGCTGGCAGCGGCCTCGGATTGTCGATCGCCCGCGACCTCGCCAACGCGTGCGGGGGACGCACGTCGCTCGACCAATCACCGCTCGGCGGCCTCCGGGTCGTGATCGATCTCCAGGCACCTCGAACCGGCGGCTCGCGGGCGTGACCGACGGCTTCCTGCAGCCGGCGCACCCGCTGCACTCGAGACACTCCGACCACTCCATCGCTCTGGCTCGCGGCGAGGGGAGTCGCGCGACAGGCCTGACGTTGCCGGTGTTTTACGCGGCCCGTTCTGGTACTCTGGAATGACGATGAAGGCCGTCATGCCCACACCGGTGCTGCGGCGCGTCACCCTCATACATGTGCGGTATCGCGGGGTTCGTGAACCTGGATGGCGCGCCGGCCGACGGCAGCGTCCTGGCGGCGATGACGGACATGATTCGTCACCGCGGTCCCGACGATCGTGGCACTTTCTGCCTGTCGCTGCGCGGCGGCCCACCTGATACCGCGCTCGGTTTCCACCGGCTGAAGATCCTCGACCTTTCGGTCCGTGGACACCAGCCGATGACCAGCCCCGACGGCTCAACCGCGCTGCTCTTCAACGGCGAGATCTACAACGCGTTCGACTACAAACCCGAACTCGAGCGCGGCGGCTATCGTTTCCGCACCAGTACTGATACCGAGGTCATCCTTGCGCTGTACGAGCGAGATGGGCTCGAGGGGATGCTCGAACGGCTCGATGGCATGTTCGCCATCGTGATTGCGGACACCCGCCGCGGCGCCGTGCACCTGGTCCGCGATCATTTCGGCATCAAGCCGTTGTATTGGACGCAGTGCGGCACGACCGTGCTTTTTGCGTCAGAAGCGAAGGCCTTCCTGGCGCATCCGGCGTTCCGCGCCGAGATCGATCCGACGCAGCTCGATGAGCTGCTGGCATTCCGCTATGTCGCAGGCGAAGCCGCGTTGCTCAAGGGCGTGCGCCACGTACTGCCGGGACATCGGCTTACGGTGACGCCGGCTGGTGTCACCGCGGCACGCTACTGGAGCATCCCCGATTACCCCGAGAAGCTGCACCTGTCGCGCGAAGACGCGGTCGATCGCCTTGACCTCCTGCTGGGCCGCAGCGTGCAATCGCAATTGCGGAGCGACGTGACCCTAGGGTGCCAGTTATCCGGTGGCGTCGACTCGTCGCTGGTGACCGTGCTGGCGCGTTCACATCTCGGTGCCGGCCTCGACACTTTTTCGATCGTCTTCGACGAGACGCAGTTCTCGGAGGAGCGGTGGATCGTGGCGGCGGCGGCCGCCGCCCGGGCCGA
>JBDTSX010000246.1:0-7317 GCA_039930925.1 Acidobacteriota bacterium
GGACGAGCGCAGGCGGATCGAGCTGCGCGCGCAGGGCGGGCTCATCAACGGCATCGTCCAATGGATCGCGCTCGACATGGACGAGGTTGGCTGCTACGAGAATCGCCCGGGCCTGGCGGCGTCGTCCTGGGCGCCGCTGTTTCATCCCTTCCCTGCGGCGGTCGAGAGCCTGCCGGGCCAGCCGTACGCGATCTTCGGACGCCATGACGCCACCTCGCTGCGCGTCTGGGGGCATCCGCCGCAGCGGCGGCCCTAAAGAGAGCCTGTCAATCAATGTCCACCGGCTTTTCGCCTGAAGCCGGCAGCCACGCGCTCAAAATGGACCACGTGGCGTCCCCCTTTCCAGGCGGAAAAGCCCCGTGAACCTGAAGGCATGCGCGGAGTGCGATTTTTCGCGGGCTAAAGGGCCGCCCTACGAGTGATTGGAATCTGTGAGCACGCGAACCGTGACGCCGGGGTAGCGATTCGGATGTTCGTGCGCATCATGTATTGTTATCGTTCGCATTTTGAAGTATTGTCGGTTCTTAGTACGTCAGCCAGAGGAGGCACCATGGAGACGCCGAAAAGCCAGCATGAGGATGTCACACTGGAATCGGGCGATGCCGCGATCGATGGCATCAAAGAGGCGTGGGTGAAGCCCGAAATCACCGAGTTCAAGCCGGTGACCGTCGCGCGCGGGATTTCCTATCGCATCGGCGACGGCATCAGCAATCTTTGCTGAGCGCGCCCGACGCTGGAGTGATCTTTGACTTCGGCGGCCTGCGGGTGCGTTCGACATTTGATCTGCACGGGTTGACAAGGGTCCTCGAGGACCCCACGGACGAACGCCCGGCCGATATCGACATTTCATTGAGCACCGCGCCGCCGCCGAGGGGGCGCCCTGTTTACGTGTACCGCGGCCGCTACCAGTTGGCCGTCGAGGCGTGCGGCGATGATTGGCTGATTCGCCATGGCGACAACCTCGGCGTGACCATCGCGAAGTCAGGCCGTGTCCTTGATTGCCACTGCCCCGATCCCGCGCGCCTGCCGCTGCTGACCGAAATCCTCACCCGCCGCGTGCTGCCCCGCATCAGCGGTCTCCACGGACGGCTCCCGATGCACGGCGCTACGCTCGGTGATGGCCACGGGGCGACCATGCTGCTCGGCTCGTCCGGCGCGGGCAAATCGACGATGACCGCGGCGCTGGCGCGCTATCTTGGCTGGGGCATCTTCAGCGACGACATGTCGATCGTCAGCGACGAAGGGCGGCACATGGTCTTCCCGACCACGCTCGGCGTCTCGGTCTGGCGGCAATCGCAGCTCGCGCTGGGCCTGCCGCCGGAGGAATGCCGGCCGCTGCAGAACTATGAAGGTAAGGCCTGGTATTCGCCCGCGCCGGCCGTTGCACCGCCGCCGCAGCCCCTCGAAGCGGTGATCCTGCTGTCGTTCGATCTGAATGGTGGGGAGATCGACTGCAGGCGTTTGGCGGGTCCCGATGCGCTGGTCAAGGTGTCGTCCCAGCTGGTCGCGTTCAACCCGCGCGACAACCGCGCGATCGCCGCGCTGTTCGAGCGTGCGACGCGGCTCATTGCCACGATTCCGATCTATGCCCTCTCGTATCCGCGCGACTATGAGGCGCTTCCGGCTGTCGTCGACACGATCCGGCGACTCCGGACCGGCGCCCCTTCTGAGCCCGCCTGATCCCGCGGCCCCGGATCGCAGTGCGGGACATCCGCGGCGGAAAATCTCATGCGCGCGGGCGCCCCAGCCGTCCATGCGGCGACCTTCTCGACGATCGCGGGCCGCGGCCGGACCACGACGCTCATCAGCTTGCCCTCGTGCTCGATCAGGAAGGCGTGCGCGAGGAGCCACTCGGCGCTGGCCTCGAGCTCCGGATCGAGCCCGGTGCGCGGGCGCGGGCGCTCGAAATGCAGCAGCGCGGCCATGTGTTCGGCGGAGAGGCGCGTGGTGGCGGCGCGCGCGATCGGGCGCGTGTCGATGATGAGTGTCGATGTCCCCGCTTCGAACAGCTGCAGCACCGGATGTGCGTTGTGCGCCCATTCGTGCTGCCACTCGGCGATCGCGTCTTGCAGACGGTCGAGCAAGTCCGGGTGGCGAAGGAGCTCGGTCGAATAGTCGCCGAAAAAATGGTAGGCGATGTCGTTGACCGCAGCCTCTGGCGGGTAGAGTGCGTGATAGCTCCGGAGCGGCTCGACCGGTCCGATGCCCATCGCTTCGGAGTCGTCGAAGTTGGGGCTGAAGCGGTCGATCACGATCTTGTGGGCGCCGGTCGGCGGTTGGAGGTGTGTGAGGCTCGGCATCAGCGCGATCATCGCCTCGTAGTCCGCCGCCGACTCGCCGGGGAACGCGTACAGCATGTTCCAGATCACCCAGGTGCCGACGCCGGCGCAGCTGCGCAGCAAGGCGATGTTCTGATGCCCCGACACGCCCTTGCGCATCAGGTCCAGGACATGGGAGGACAGCGACTCGATGCCCGGCTGGATGCAGCCGATCCCCGCGAGCGCCATCACATCGATCTGCTGCTCGGTGAGGTTGGACTTCACCTCGTAGAACAGCTGGAGGTGCGGGCCGGTCGCGGCGAGGGCCGGGAGAAGGTCCGTGAAGTACCCGAGCGGCATGATGTTGTCGGTATTCCAGACCAGATCGACGCCCAATCCGGCGACCTCTGCCAGTTCCCGCTGCACCCGCTCGGCGGGCTTCGAGCGAAAGCCCATCCCATCCGCGTTCAGCCCGCAGAACGTGCAGTGGTGCTTGGCGCCCCACCAGCAGCCGCGCGAGTTTTCCATCGTCACGTAGCGAGGGAGCCAGCCGGGGAGGATCCCCGCCTTCTGCAGCGGCCGCAGCTCGGCGAAGTAGTCGGTGTAGTCGGGCGCGTAGACCGTGCGCATGTCGCTGATCGGCTCGCTGCGGATGACGCGCTCGGCTGGCCACTCCCCGTGGCGGAGCGCGCGCTCGCAGAAATCGGGGAAGTCGACATCGGCCTCCCCCGCGAAGACATAGTCAATCCACGGAAAGACATCAGCCAGGCCGCGCGCCATCGGCCAGCCGGCGTTGGCGCCACCCAGCACGATGCAGATTTCGGGGGCCTTCGCCTTCACGTGCCGCGCCAGCGCGGCGGAGGCCAGATTCTGCTCGAAGGTCGACGCGATGCCCAGAATGCGCGGGCGCAGCGCCAGGACCTGCTCCACGAACGCATCGAGCCCCGGGGCAACCCATTCGGTGATGTCGTCGTACATGGCCTGCTGGTCGTGCGTCAATGGCTCGAGGGCGGGCAGCCGCGCGACGGTCTCCGCGGGGTAGGCATGCGCGCGGAACAGGCGTTCGCCGATCTTCGGATATTGGATGGCGCTGCTGAGCCGCTCGTACGGCTCATACCCTGTGAGGGCGGCGAGCGTGAACCCGCCGTAGACCACTCGTGCGCTGAGGCCTCGCGCCTCACACGCGCTCTTCAACATCGACGCGCCAAGCGCCGGGAAGTGGACCGGGTGGAATGGCGGTATGGCAAAGCAAATGTCCAGGCCGCCGTCCGCAGAGTGGTCTCCCATGGGATCCTTTCGGTCAGCCGTCGTTCTGTTCCAGCAGCCAGTGGTGCAGGGCTGGCGTGGCACCGAGATGGGCGAGACGCCACGCGGGCAAGGCGCGACGACTGACACTACCTGCTGTATTTGAAGGAGGAGCCACGCAGCCCCGTGGATGCATCGCCCGTCGAATGCGCCAGACGTTTACTTCGGGATGCTAGACCAGCCCGAAGTCTGCGGAGTGGCCGAACTCGCCGCGACACTCGACCACAACTCACCATACTCCAGATCGCGTCTCCGAAAACGGTGTAGTACGCTCCATCTTCTCCGCGACCATCGGCATCTGCCGCCGGTCGGCGGGACGCTCCGGAGCTGCCGTGCCGACACCTTCAGCCAGTCCGTATGATCTGACGCTTGCCAGCGCCGACTTCCCGCGCTGGGACGGGCCGCCCCGCCGCAGCCTTCTGATCTGCAGCCACCCGCGGTCCGGCAGCACATTGCTCGGCGAGGCGATCCGGTTCGCCGGCGGACTCGGCTGTCCGCTCGAATATCTGCATCGCGGATTCCGTCCGGCCATCGCGGCACGCTGGCAGGCGCCGGATCTCGCGGCCTATACGGCGGCGCTGTACCGGCACCGCACCGAGCCCAATGGCGTCTGCTCGATCAAGCTGTTCTGGCAGGACGTCGAGGACGTGGCGCACGAGCGCGCGCCGGATCGCTTTCCTCCGCCCGGGACGACGCCGGCGGCGGTGATGCACGCGCGCGACTATCGCGACCTTCGGACACTCGTCGCCGATCTCCTGCCCAACCCCGAGTTCGTCTATCTCGAGCGGCAAGACCGCGTGCGCCAGGCCGTGTCCGCGATGGTCGCGAGGCAGACCGGGCTGTGGCGATCGATCCCCGGCGTGGGCCGGCAGCAGGCGGTCGGCGCGGCGGAATACGACTATGAAGAAATCCTTCGCCTGATCGCGCTCGCCGACTACAGCCATGAGCACTGGCGCGGCTTCTTCGCCGCGAACGGCGTCGAGCCGTGCTCGGTCACGTATGAAGAACTGGTCGATGACTTCGAGCGCGTGGTCAACGGGGTGTTCGCCCGGCTCGGCAGCGCCTCGGCGCCGCCTCCCCGCCGGATGCAGCGGCAAGCCGACCAGACGACGGAGGCGATGGTGCTGCGCTTCCTGCGCGAGCACGCCGCGCGCACCGCCTAGATCACACCCGTTCGAGCAGGCCCTTGTCGAGCATCGCCTCGACGAACTCCGTGACGTCGCGGCGGCATTCGTCCGCGCCGACGGCGAACCGCTCGGCCATGGTCGCGCTGAGTGCCGCCACGGTCATCGGTCCGTCGAGCAGATTCCAGATGCGCGAGCCGGTCGGGTTCAAGTGGAAGAAATGGCCGGCCTCGATGCTGAGGATGACGACCTCACCATTGACATCGGACGCGACCAGCCCCTCGGCGTGGGCGATGGCGGCGTCGGCGGCGAGCGCGGAGTGATCACTCATGACGAACTCCCTCTTGAGGCGGATTGACGTTTCACGGCGCTACAGTCCAAAGGCATGTTCGAGCCACAAGTCGATCGCCACCGCGTTCCACACCGGCCCATAGGGTTCCGGCGGCAGCGTGGCCGGCGTCCCCGCGCGGCGCCACGCTGCGTGCGCCGCCTGGTACTGCTCGAGCCGCGCGGCGTTCACCCATCCCAGCTTGACGCAGTGGAGATCGGCGATCGGGCGCTCGATGAGACGGGCGGTGACGGCGTCGATGACCGGCGGAGCGATATTCGCCTTGCCGGTGCGGGTCCGCACGATCTCGGGCAGCGTGCCGCGCATCGCTTCGCGCAGGAGATGCTTCTTCACGCCGGCGCGCCGCAGCATCCCGCCCGCCGCGCCGATCAGGAAGCGGGTGAGGCGTATGTCGTGCAGCGGATGGCGCACCTCGACGCCGCGGGTCGCGGTGTAGGCGATCCCGTTGTCGACATTCACATGGCGGCGGGCGAGCGCATACGCGTGATAGCGCTGCGCCTGCGCGAATCCACCGGGCGTCGGCGGCCGCGGCGCGTCGCGCCAGCGATCGGCCAGGCGCGCGCGCTGCGCCCAGTCGGGCGAAATCCAGGGGGGCGCCGTATGCTGGAAATCGAGATGCGGCCGCAGCGCCCGGGCGCGGCGGTGCGGCGACACGATCGGACCCAGTCCTTCCGCGAGGATCGCTCGCAGCCCGCGCGTCCACCGTCGTCCAGGATCGGCGAGGACCCCTTCGCGCAGCAGCGTCAGCCAGCGTCCGCCGAGCAGCAGATCCGGCCAGTGCGCGCGCGATCCGTTCATCCAGTCGTCGCCTCCCTCGCCGGTCAGCAGCACGCGGATGCCGCGGGCGTTGAGCTGGTCGCAGACCGCGACGAGCACGCCGGAGGTATTGGGCCGAAGCGGCAGGTGGAGCGTCGTCGCGCACCACGCCGCCGCCTGCGCCGCCTCGAACGGCGCGCCGAACACGTGGCCGGATTGGACGCCGCACTGGGCCTCGACCGCCGCAATCCACTCGCCTTCGTCCGAGATCTTGTCGGGAAAGCGGGCGGAGAACGGCTGGACCATCCGATCGACGCGACCCGCCTCGAACAGTTCGTGCACGCGGCAGACGATGCTCGAGGAATCGAGACCGCCCGACAGATGGGAGGCCACCGGCCCGGCGCTGCGCAGCACCGCCAGCAGCGACTGGTTCAGCAGCGCCGTGAACCGATCGACGTGGTCGGCGTCCGAGAGGTGCGACGAGTCCTCGAACGGCCCGTGATGCCAGCACCAGGTTCGGACCGCCCCTCGCTCGAGCGCGAGCGCATGGCCCTGCGGGAGGCGCTGCAGGCCTTCCCAGAACGTCTCGGTCTCGGTCAGGAAGCGCGCCGACAGGTGCTCGCCGATCGCGCCTTCGTTGAGCCGCCGCGGCATCGCGAGGCCGCGAATCAGCGTCGCCGGTTCGCTGGCGAAGGCGAAGCAGTTGCCCTGGAGCGTCCACAGGAACGGACGAAAACCGAGCGGCGACCGCGCGCAGAGGAGCCGCCGGCGTGCCGGATCCCAGATTGCGAGCGCATAGTCGCCGGTCAGCCGCTCGGGGAACGCGTCGCCCAGCTTGCGGTGCGCGGCCAGCACGATCGCGCAATCGGGCGCGGCGGCCGGCGGCGCCTCCGCGCCCAGCAGGGCGAGCAGCTCGGCGCGGTTGTCGAGGCGGCCGTCGAACGCGATCACCAGGCCCGATCGCGAATCGGTGAACGGCTGGGTCTCTCCGACCGCCTCCGGCGTCGTCGCGAGCGCGAAGCGGATCAGGCCGGCGGGCCCGTCGTGCCAGGTCTCGGTGCCATCGATGCCGAGGTGCGGCGTCGCGCGCACCATGGCGTCGAGCGTCGCGATCTCCGCCGGCCGCCCGTCGGTGTAAACAATCCCGGCAATCCCGCTCATGCCACCTCGACGATCAATCCGCCGGCAACCGCGCTCGAAAGAAACACGGCGACGTCGGCGGCGATCGCGTCACGATCCGCGGTGAAACGCCCGGCCAGCAGCTCGACGATGACCTCGGCCGAACCGCCGTCGCCCAGCGCCCGCCAGATCGCCGATGCCGGCTGATTGAGCGCATGATAGCTGCCGCGCATGCGATCGAAGATCACCAGTTCGCCGCCGGCGTCGGTCCAGCTCACCGTCGCCGCCGGAGCGAAGCGCCGCGCCGCGGTGCTCGTCGTCATGACCGGTTGGATGTCCGCGTCCGCCGCCCGTCTTCCGGGCCGGCGGCCCCCATCCCTCCATCGGGCGCCATCAGAGGGCCCGC
>JBDTSX010000247.1:0-7308 GCA_039930925.1 Acidobacteriota bacterium
CGTCCTAAGGGAGTCGAGGACGCCGAGCCGCTCGAACGCGCACAGGACGAACGCCATCGTCAGCCGGTCGAGGGCGGCCGCGCGAGCGCCCACCGCCTGCAAGTCAAGATCGAACGGCATGTGAGCCGCCTGCCGTCGGGCGTATCGGAGCAGAGCGCTGAACGGAAGCGCATCGGGTGACGTGATCGGTGCGGCCGGCGTCAGATCGATCCAGTACCGCTCCCGCTCGAACGGATAGGTCGGCAGCGACACGCGACGGCCCGGCCGGTTCGCGAACACCCCGTCCCAGTCGATCGGCACACCTTGCACGTACAGGCGGCCGAGCATCTCGCGGAAATGGCGGGAGACGGCGTCATCCGATGCCGGGTCAGAGCCGCGCACGGCACTCACGTCAAGGACGACTCCGTGATTCGCCAGACGCTCAGCGACGTCGGAAGACGTCAGATCGCCAGACAGCTGCCGGGTCCAGTAGGCCGCCCCCGGAGCCCGTGCGGGCGCATCGTCCAGACCATGCAGCACCAGCCGCGTGTGCGGCACGGCCTGTCCAATTGCATCGGCGATGCGGGAAAAGCGATTTCTCTCCTCGATGCCGCGGCCCGCTTCCTGAGTCGCGTTCACACGGGCGCCGAGGAGCGCGCAGGCCTGCTCGACCGGGAACACGCCCGCTACGCAGGCGGCGAGATACTCGCCGACACCGCTGCCGCCGACAGCGGCGGGCTCGAGACCCCAGGACCGCCACATCTGCGCGGCCGCGTACTGAACGGCGAATCCTTCCGCTTGTGGATCCCCGCCGAGTCCCACACCGTCCACATCGGCGCCGGTGGCCAATCCCGGCTGCAACTGCGTCTGCAGCAGCGCCGTCACGGTCGAGAGCGCCTCGCGGAACACATTTGACTCCCTCGAGAGCTGGCGCGCCATGTCCACGACTCGGGGGACCGTCGGCCGGAAGTGAAACACGACCGGCGACCCATCCAGGCTCTCGAGTCGGCCCGTCGCAACGTCTGGGTGCGACTCCCCTTCCGCAAAACGGTCGAGCGCCACGGCGAGTGCCTTGGGGCTGCTCGCCACGAACGCCAGCCGCGCCGCAAGATGAGCCCTCCCCGCGGCCGCCGTGTACGCGAGGTCGGCGATCGCGACGTCCGAGCTGCGGACGTGATCGGCCACGCGCTTCGCCAGCGCGGCGAGAGCGGATGGCGTCCGCGCCGAGAGCAGCACCAGCTGCGGCCCCGGATCAAGGTCCGGCTGAGGACGCTCGGCTTCGGCCGGGCACTCGGCGACCACGACGTGCGCATTGGTGCCGCTGAAGCCGAACGCGCTGACGCCGGCGATGCGCCGGATCCGGCTGGCCGGCCACGGCCGCGGAGTGGTCGGGACCACGGCCGCGAACCCGCTGAAATCCATGTGCGGATTGAGCCGCTCCAGATGCAGGTGCGGCGGAATTTCACTGTGCTGCAGCGCGAGCACCACTTTGATCAGGCCGGCGACTCCCGCCGCCGCCTCGAGGTGGCCGAAGTTCGTCTTGACCGACCCGATCACCAGCGGACGCTGCGCTTCCCGCGCGCCGCCGAACACCGCACGCAGGGAGTGCATCTCGATCGGATCACCGAGCGACGTGCCGGTGCCATGCGCCTCGATATAGTCCACATCGGAGGGCTGCACCCGCGCTCTGGCGAGCGCGTCACGGATCAGCGCTTCCTGCGACGGACCATTTGGCACGGTCAGGCCCGCCGTCCGGCCATCCTGATTGACCGTGGACCCGAGTACCAGGCCGAGCACCCGGTTCCTGTCTTCGATCGCGTGCGACAGCCGTTTCAGCAGGACGATGCCGACCCCTTCGCCACGGGAATATCCGTCGGCGGCGGCATCGAAGGTCTTGCAGCGGCCATCGGGTGCGAGCATGCGCGCCCGGCAGAAGTTCACGGTTGCTTCCGGCCGCAGGATCAGGTTCGCGCCCCCGGCAAACGCGAGGCGGCACTCATCGCTCCTCAAGCTCTGACACGCAAGATGCACGGCGACGAGAGACGAGGAACACGCCGTGTCGACCGAGAGGCACGGCCCCTGCAGTCCGAAGACATACGACAGTCGGCCGGCCGCGACACTGAGCGCATTGCCGGTCCCGACATATGCCGAGATCTCGGTCATCGCTCCGGCCAGAAAGAGCGTGCCGTACTCCGCGGCCGTCAGACCGAGGAAGACCCCGCCACGCGTGCCCTTGACGCTGTCGACCGGGATGCCGGCGTGCTCGAGGGCTTCCCAGGCGACCTCGAGAAGCAGGCGCTGCTGCGGATCGAGGCTCACCGCCTCGCGCGGCGAGATGCCGAAGAACGCCGCGTCGAATCTATCCACGCGATCGAGAAAACCGCCGTGGCGGGTATAGATCTTTCCTTCGGCCGCGGGGTCGGGATCGTACAGCGCATCCGCGTCCCATCGATCCGGAGGCACCAGGCCGATCGCGTCGGTCCCCTCGTGCAGCAGCCGCCAGTAGGCGTCCGGCCCGTCGGCGCCAGGGAAACGGCAGCCGACGCCGACGATCGCGATCGGCTCGTTCGCGGCGCGCTCGGCCGCTTGGATTGTCGCTCGCAGGTCCCGGATCTCGGCGATCGCCCGCTTCACCGGCGAGAGTTCAGTGCGCGTCTCCTGCGACGGGCCGCTCGAGGGTGTGATCATCGTTCGAGTTCCTGTGCGAGCAGCAATTCGGCGTCCGCGTCCGAGAGCGCATCCAGATCCGCGTGCGACGGGCCCGGCACCCCGACCGGCGTGGACACAGCCGCGGCGGCCGTGACGGTGATCAGCGGTTCGAGGTAGGCGGCCAGAGCGGCGATGGTCGGCCGATCGAACGCCAGCGTGGAAGGAAGCGGTCGGCCGGTGCTGGCCTGGAGGTAGTTGCGCAGTTCCACGGCCATCAGCGAATCCATCCCCAACGCGCGGAGCCCCTGACTCAATTCGAGCGTGAACGACGGATCGACCCCGAGGACGTGCCGAACCGCGTCGCGCACGTGCGCCTGGATGGCCGCCGCGCGCCCCTTTTCCGGCACCGCTTCAAGGCGCGCGATCAAGGCTGGACGCAACGGCGTCCCGGCGGCGGGGGCCGTGCGGTCGGCGATCAACTCACCAATCAGGGGCGACGCTGATTCCCGAGGCGTCGATGCCGCGAACCGTTCCCAGTCAACCGGCAGCACGACGAGCTGTGGAGCCCCCGCCGCCAGGGCCTGCTCGAGGATCGCCAGCCCGCGCCGGGGATCGATGGCGCTGAGGCCGAGCCGACCCCAGCGCTGCTGGTCCTGGCGGGTCAGTGCGGCGGCCATGCCGACCTCGCCCCAGGGCCCCCAGTTGATGCTGACCGCCGGCAGTCCGGAGGCGTGCCGATGATGTGCCAGCGCGTCGAGGAACGCATTGGCCGACGCGTAGTTTCCCTGCCCGGGCGTCCCAATCAGCGCCGAGGAGGACGAGAACAGGACAAGAAAGTCCAGTGGCAGCGTCCGCGACAGCCGATGCAGGTGCCAGGCGCCGTATACCTTCGGGCCGAAGACACGCTCGAACCGGTCCCACGTCAGCTGCTCGATCGTCCCATCGTCCAGCACCCCAGCCGCATGGATGATGCCGCGCAGTTGCGCGCCGTCCCGCAGCGCGTCGAAGACGCGAGTCATGTCGTCCGGCTGGCCGACATCGGCCTTGAACGCGAGCACCTCCACGCCGGCCGCCTCGAGCTGCGCCACGGCGGCGGCCGCACCCGGCCGGTCCGGCCCGGTCCGCCCGACCAGCGCGAGCCGCCGCGCACCCTGGTCCTTCAACCAGCCCGCCACCACCAGCCCGAGGCCGCTGAAGCCACCGGTCACCAGGTAGGTGGCGTCGGATCGAATGCGCCGCTCCTCGTGTGGCCGGACCGAGATCACGATCTTGCCGACGTGCCTGGCCTGCGCCATGAAGCGGAAGGCGCTGGCGGCTTCCGCGATCGGGTACACGCGCCGCGGCAGGGGCGTGAGCGCTCCGGCCGTGAAGCCGATGAGCAGGATGTCGAGCAGCTCGCCGATCGCCGCTGGATCGACATCGCCGAGGTCGAACGGGAAGTACCGCACGTCGGGCCGCCGCGCGCGCATCTGCTCATCGGTCCAGATTCCAGTCTTGCCAATCTCGACGAATCGACCGCCCTGGGCGAGCGCGTCGACGGTCTTGCCGATGAAGTCGCCGGCCAGCGCGTTCAGGGCGACGTGCACGCCCTGCCCGTTCGTGCACGTCAGGATTTCTGCCGAGAACCCCAGAGTTCGCGAGTCGAAGACGTGATCGATTCCCATGCCGCGCAGCAAGGCGCGTTTTTCCGGACTGCCGGCGGTCGCAAAAATCTCGGCGCCGGCGCGCCGTGCGAGCTGGACGGCGGCCAGACCCACACCGCCCGTCGCCGCATGGATTAGGACACGCTCTCCCCGCTGCAAAGCGGCGAGCCGGGTCAGCGCATACTCGGCGGTCAGGAACGTGAGCGGAATCGTCGCGGCTGCTTCACTGCCGATCGTCGCCGGTTTTCTGACCATCCGCCCCGCGGCGGTCGTCACGTACGATCGCAGGCTCCCGCCGGCCATGCCCATCACGTCGTCGCCCGGCGCCAGGTGCGACACGCCGACACCGACGCGCGCGACCGTTCCCACGCATTCCGCGCCAAGCGGCCCCGCCTCGCCGGGATACATGCCGAGGGCGTTCAACACGTCGCGGAAATTGAGCCCCGCATGGGTCACCTGGATCTCGACTTCGCCGGGCCCGGGCGGTCGGCGAACCGCGGCCGCGAGGCGAAGGTTGTCGAGCACCCCGCGAGCAGACGTTTCGAGCGCGACCTCCAAATGCTCCACGTGCGGACCGGACCGTCCGCCGCGCACCAGCCGGGCCACCAGCCGGCGCCCGCCGCGCAGCGCAACGTGTCGTTCGGCGGTCGGGTGAGCGATGACCCGCCACAGCTGGTGCGACTCGTCCTCCGCGGGATCGGTCTCCAGGTCGATGCAGGTGCACTGGAGCTGCGGATGCTCGGCGGAGATCGTTCGGGCCAGAGCCCACACCGGAGCCTGCACGGGATTGATCGGCATGGCGGCGCCGGTCGCCTGGCAGCCGCGGGTCACGATCCACAGGCGCGTGCTTTCGAACCCGGCGCGAAGCAGACCCTGCGCGAGGTGCAGCAAAACACCCGTACTCATCTGCAAATCGCCAGGCACCGGTGCCCCGGGCATCGGAGACTGATCTGGAGCGGTCATCAAATCGTCATCGCCCGGCTGCGACGGCGCCTCGGCGACGGAGTCGAAGCCGCCCCCAGCGTCGAGACTGCGAAGGTGTACCCACCCGCGAAGTGGTTCGTGTGCACGGCTCCGCCGCAACAGCGCGTCGACCCACGCCAGCGGGTCGGTTGCGGCGGTCACAGGTTCGAGTTGTTCGTCGGGCGCCACGAGTACAACGTGGCCGCCCGCTTTGGACAGGTGCTCGGCGAGGCGCGCTCCCTCCCCGCCGCGATCAGCCAGCACCACCCATGTGCCATCAGCGGAGGCGTCGAGCATCCCGGGCGGCTCGGTTTCGTCCGGCCGCCACCGCACTTCGTACAGCCAGTCGTCGAAGGATCGCGTCATCGCCCGTCGAAGCGCCTGGCTGGTCGCCCGCCGCAGCCGCATTCCCGCCAGGCCGCCGACATGCTGTCCGGCCGCATCGAACAAGGTGACGTCGGCAGCGAGCTCGTCGGCGCGGGAATCCGACGCCTCCTGCACCCTGACGTGGCTCCACTCCGGTCGGCCGCCTGCGATGCGGCTGATCCGGTCGACGCTGACGGGCAGGTAGATGTCGGTCAGCGACTCGCCGTCGCGAGGCACTGCCGCGCCAAGCAGTTGCAGACACGCGTCGAGCGCCGCCGGATGCACCAGGTAGTCGGCGGCCGCCGCCGCGACGTCGGCGGGCCACTGCAGAGAGCCGAGCGCCTCGCGCTCGCCAGTCCAGATCCGCGCCAGTCCCCTGAACGCCGGTCCATAGCTGATGCCCCGGGCGTGGTGCTCGCGATAGAGCTGCTCGACCGAGCCGGGGCGATCGCAGCGGCCTCGCACAGTCTCCAGAGACTCGCGCGACTCCGGATTCTCAGCCGCCACAGCCCGCATCCGCGCGCTCGCATGGGTGGTCCATTGCTCGCCCGGCGAGTCCGCCTGCGCGGGTCTCGACAGGACTTCGATCACGGTGTCGCCGCCCGGATCCGCGGTCATCACTGTCTGCAGCACCACCCGCTCCCCCGCGGGCAGGATTAATGCCTGGGCAATCACAAAATCATCCAGACTGGCCGACGGTTGGCCGGCCATCGTCGAGGCGGCCGCGAGCAACATCTCGATGTATGCGGTGGCCGGGAACGCGGGCTCGCCGTAGATGACGTGGTCGGCAAGGAACGCCGGGGCGTCACTCGACACCTCGCTCTCGAAGATCTTCTGGCTGACCGCCGCGCGGAGCCGCCGGCCGAGCAGAGGATGCGCCGGCGCGTCGGAGCTCCGATGCCGAGGCGTCTGCACCGTCGCGCGTCCGCGGCGCGGTGCATCGACCCAGTAGCGCTCCCGCTCGAAGGGATACGTCGGCAGCGCGATCTGGCGTCCCTCGACGCCGCGGTGCACCTCGACCCAGTTGATGTCCGCCCCGAGCGTGTACAGGGTCCCCAGCGTCGTGAGCGCTTCCTGCCAGTCATCGCGGTCGCGACGAAGCGACGTGAGCCACGTCGTCTCCGGGCCCGGCGCCACGCGCCGTCCCATCGCGATCAGTGTCGGGGTCGGACCGCATTCCAGAAAGATGCGATGCCCGAGTTCGTGGAGCGTCTGTATTCCGTCGGCAAATCGGACGGCGTCCCGGATGTGCCGGCACCAATACTCGGCCGACGGCGCGGCATCCTGCTCCATCGGCCGGCCCGTCACGTTGGAGATCACCGGGATCCTCGGGGATCGGCAGCGCACTGCGCGCGCCGCCTGCTCGAACTCGTGCAGCATCGGCTCCATCAGCGCGGAGTGGAAGGCGTGCGACACCGTCAGCGGACGGGAGCTGACGTCCTCGCTGGCGAGCGCGGTGATGACCGCTTGCACGGCGGCGCCGGCTCCCGAGATCACCACGGCGGCCGGGCCGTTCACGGCCGCGATACTCACCTCGTCGCCGAACCGGCGCAGCGCCTCGCGCACCTGGGCCTCGCCGACGAGCACCGCGGCCATCGTCCCCCCCGCCGGCAGCGCCTGCATCAGCCGTCCGCGCGTCGCAATCAGTGCGAGCGCGTCCTCGAGGTCGAACACACCGGCCACACACGCCGCGACGTATTCCCCGACG
>JBDTSX010000248.1:0-7287 GCA_039930925.1 Acidobacteriota bacterium
CGATCGTCGCCTCGTCGATCAGCATGACCGGGATGTCGTCCTTGATCGGATAGACCCGCTTGCACTGGCCGCATTTGAGTGCCGTGCCGTTCTTCACGAGCTCGACTTTCGTCTTGCAGTGCGGGCAGGCGAGTATTTCGAGCAGTTCCGGGTCGACGGGCATTCCTCACTCCTCAAGGGACCTTGGCCGAGCGCAAATACAAGATCCCCGGGACTATATCACCCGGGTTTGCGTCCCGGGAGCGCAGGGGTCATTATAGTCAGTCAGATGCGGCCATTCTCCTTTCCTGTTGTTCTCGCCCTGCTGGCGGGCCCGTTCAGCCCCGCGCCGGTCCGCGCTGCCGCCAGCCAGTCGCCGCAGGTGGCGCCCGCGGATGCCACCGCCGGCTACTACTTTCTGGTCGCCCGGCGTCTCGAGGACGACGGGAAGACGGATGCGGCGATTACGGCGCTGAAGGAGGCGATCACGCTGGCGCCGGATTCGGCCGAGGTCCGAGCCGAGCTGGCCGGGATTTACGCCCGCCACGATCGCGCCCGCGAGGCGCTCGAGATGGCCGAGATCGCCCTCCAGCACGATCCCGCCAATCGCGAAGCGAACCGCGTGCTCGGCTCGGTCTACGCGTCGCTCGTCGATCAGCGGGCGCCGGTGCGGCCGGGTGACGATCCCTCCCAGTACCGGGCCAAAGGAGTCGCCGCGCTCGAGAAAAGCCGGCGGGAGTCCGGCGTTGATCTCAACCTGGAACTGATGCTCGGGCGCCTGTACCTGCAGGGGGGCACCTTCGACAAGGCGATTGCCAGCCTGAAGCGTGTTGCCGAGGATGCGCCGGGATATCCGGAAGGGGCGATGCTGTTGGCGGCGGCGCAGGAGGGGGCCGGACAACCGAACGACGCGATCCGGACCCTCGAGGTCTCGCTGCAGGAGAACCCCACCTTCTACCGCGGACAGGTACGGCTCGCGGAGTTGTACGAGGCGCAGCGCCGCTTCAAGGACGCGGCGGCTGCGTATGGCCGTGCCCAGACGGCGAACGCGCGCGCCGATCTGGCGCCGAAGCAGGCCGCGGCGTTCATCAACGCCGGCGATCCGACCGCGGCTCGCGATCTCCTGCAGGCTGCGGTGACCCGCCGGACCACGCCGGACGCCGCGCTCTTTTACATGCTCGCTCAAGCGCAGCGGCAGTTGAAGGATTTCGACGGCGCAACCGTCACCGCCGGAAAGCTGAAGACCGCGTTTCCGGACGATGCGCGGGCTCTGTATCTGTACGCGCAGATCCTGCAGGACAAAGGCCAGACGGCCGACGCAATCACCGCGTTCCAGGCCCTGGTCAAGCGCGCGCCGGACGACGGGATGCTGTTGTATGAGTACGCGAATCTCCTGGAGAAGGGTGGTCGCACCGCGGATGCGGAGCGCGCGCTGCGCGACCTGATCGGGCGCGATCCGCTGGACGCGAATGCGCTCAACTCCCTCGGCTACATGCTCGCCGAGCGCGGACAGCGGCTCGATGAGGCGGTCGATCTCGTGCAGCGCGCCCTCAAGGTCTTTCCGGACAATCCCTCGTTCCTCGACAGCCTGGGGTGGGCGTTCTACCAGCAGGGGAAGATCGAGATGGCCGATGCGCCGCTGACCGAAGCGGCGGCGAAGCTGCCCGTGAACTCGGTGGTGCAAGATCACCTGGGCGAGCTGCGCTTCAAGCAGCAGCGCTTCGCCGACGCCGCGGCCGCGTGGGAACGCGCGCTGTCCGGCGACCGCGACGCGATCGACTCCGCGAAAATCGAGAAGCGGCTGCGCGACGCGCGTGCGCGTGCCGGGCGCTGACGTGACGCCGGCGGGAGTCGCGCGCCGGCTGTTGCCCCCCCTGCTTCTCCTCTGCGCGACGGCCTGTGGCGCGGCACGGGTCGCGCTCCCGACCGGCGTCGGCGTCCCCTTCCCGGAATTCTCACAAGCCTACGCGAGTGCGACCGAGGGCTGTCGCGACGTCAGCACATTGAGCGCGTCGCTGTCGGTCTCGGGCCGCGCCGGAACGACGAAGATTCCATCGGTCCGGATCGACGCGGGCTTTGCCGGCCCGGACCAGATCCGCCTGGAAGGCTATCCCCGGATCGCGTTCGGCGGGAAGCCGATTTTCGTGCTCGTCTCCCGCGGGCGCGAGGCGACGCTCGTCTTGACGCGGGACGACCGCGTGCTGCGAGGGGCGCCCCCGGCGGCGATCATCGAAGCGCTGGCCGGCATCGCGCTCGAACCGGCGGAGCTGCGCGCCCTGATCGGCGGCTGCGGCCTTGGTCCGGTGCAGCCCGCCAGCGGTCAGTCGTATCCCACGGGATGGCTGGCGCTCGACGCGGATGGCACGACCGCGTTTCTCCACGAGCTCGATGGACGGTGGCGGATCGCGGCCGTGCGGCGAGGTCCGTTGACGGTGGAGTACGTCGAGCTCGGATCGGGACGCCCCTCGACGGTGCACCTGCGGATGACCGCGGCGCCGGGGACGCCTGCCGCCGACCTCACGCTCAGGCTGTCGCAGGTCGAGATCAATCCGCAGCTCGACGCGGCCGCGTTCGACCCCGTCGTCCCGCCTGACGCGGCCCCGCTGACGCTCGACGAGCTGCGGCACGCCGGTCCGCTCGGCGGCGCGCGATGAAGCCGCCGCTGCGCCTGATGGCGCGGGCGCATGCGAAGGTCAATCTCGACCTGCGCGTCCTCGGCACCCGCGCCGACGGCTTTCACGAACTGCGGACGGTGTTCCAGACGATCGCGCTGCACGACACCCTGCTCTGCAGCACGCAGCCCGGCCCGTTTGTCGTCAAGTGCCGTACCGCCGGGGTGCCGCTCGACGACACCAACCTGGTGTGGCGGGCCGCGTCGGCGTTGTGGAAAGCGCTCGCCTGCGCCGGCGAACCGCGAGACACGATCGTCACAATCGAAAAGACCATCCCGATGCAGGCCGGCCTCGGCGGGGGCAGCGCGGATGCCGCCGCGGCCCTGCTGGCGCTGGCCCGGCTCTGGGGTGGGGCGCCGGTCACGCTGTTGCGGGAGGTCGCGTCCGGCATCGGCGCCGACGTGGCTTTTTTCCTCTCAGGCGGCACCGCGCTCGGACTCGGCCGCGGGGAGGAGATCTATCCGCTGGTCGACCTGCCGCCGCACTGGATCGTGGTCGTCCGGCCCCCGTTCGGCGTTTCGACCGCCGAGGCGTACTCGTGGTACGACGACGACCGCACCGCGGGAGTCAAGGAAACGCGTGAGCTGCAGATTCTGCCGGTGCCCTGGCCGAGCCGGGCAGCGCAGATGATCAACGACCTCGAGCCGCCGGTGGTGCGGCGCCACCCGGAAATCAGTCGCCTGAAGGCCTCGTTGCGTGAAGCCGGCGCGGTTGCGGCCGCGATGTCCGGCAGCGGCTCGGCCGTTTTCGGCCTCTTCCGGACGCGCACGGCTGCGGCTCGCGGCCTCGAGCTGGTCTCGCACGACGGGACCGCCACCTTCCTGACCCGCACGCTCACCCGCGACGAGTACGAGCGCCGTGCCCGCCCCGTTGCCAAACGGCCCTAGGAACGTATACACTTGCCCTTTTGCGGACATGCCTGCGGGCCGCGCCGATTGGCTGTGCGCGGGCTGCTCGGAGTGCGGCTGATTCGCCGCCGCTTCGGGTGCGCATCAGAGCTGATGGGGCGTCGCCAAGCGGTAAGGCGCGGGTCTTTGGATCCCGTATTCGGAGGTTCGAATCCTCCCGCCCCAGCCACTTTTCGGCAGCGTCCGGCGCGGGCCGGACGAAGACGAGGCGACCGGTGCGAGTACCGGCCGCTTGAGCGGCTTCGGGCCGCCCGGTGCCGCTTTGAAACTCGCGGTAGCGTCCGGCCGCGTCCGGACTTTTGAGACGACGCCCGTTATGAATGGCGGTCAGTTGAAACTGTTTTCCGGCAGCGCGCACCCGGCGCTCGCGCAGGAGATCGCCGAGTTCCTCGGCGTGTCGATGGGCCACGCGCGGCTGCTGCGGTTTCCCGACACCGAGTGCTCGTTTCAGATCGACGAGAACATTCGCGGGACGGACGTCTTCATCGTGCAGCCGACCTGCGCGGACGTCGATCGCAACATCCTGGAAATCTGCGTGATGATCGACGCCTTCCGCCGCTCGTCGGCGGCGCGCATCACGGCGGTGATTCCGTATTACGGGTACGCCAGGCAGGACCGCAAGGACAAGCCGCGGGTGCCGATTTCGGCCAAGCTGGTGGCGAACCTGCTGAGCGCGGCCGGCGCCAACCGGGTGCTGACGATGGATCTGCACAAGCCGCAGATCCAGGGGTTCTTCGACATCCCGGTGGATCACCTCTTCGCGGCGCCGGTCATCGTCGACTACTGTTCGCGGCTCGCGTACCCGAACCTGACCATCGTGTCGCCGGATGCCGGGGGCGCCGAGCGCGCGCGCGCCTACGCCAAGCGGCTGGGCGCGGAGCTCGCGATTATCGACAAGCGGCGCAGCGACGACGGCACGGCGGAAGTGATGAACGTGATCGGTGCGGTGAGCGGCCGGACTTGTATCATCCAGGACGACATCATCGATACGGCGGGGACGATCGTGAAGGCCGCCAACGCGTTGAAGCAGAACGGCGCGGCCCGGGTGCTGGCGTGCGCGGTCCACGGGGTGCTCTCCGGCCCCGCGATCGACCGGCTCGATGCCGCCCCGATCGAGCAGGTGATTATCACCAATACGATCCCGCTCAACGGGGAGCGGGCGCGGTGCGCGAAGATCAAAGTGCTGTCGGTGGCGCGTCTGCTCGGTCAGGCCATCCGCAGCATCCACGAGGAAACGTCGGTATCGTCGCTGTTCGTGTAGCGAGACCGGCCGTGATGGACGGGCAGACACGCTGATTCGACTGGCGCCGGGGCCCACTGCCCGCGCCCTCACGCACGACAGGACAGAACAATCATGGAAGCCACACTGCAAGCGGAAAAGCGCGACGGACGGGGCAAGAACGAGGCGAGACGGCTGCGCGCGAGCGGGCGGATACCCGCCGTCGTCTATGGCAGCGAGAAGGGCACGGCGGTGCCGATCGCGGTCGATCCGAAGATGCTGCTCCGCATCCTGCACTCCGAAGCGGGGGTCAACTCGCTGATCGGGCTCGCTCTGAACGGCGGCAACACGCGGGTGCTCGTCAAGGAGTACCAGCTGGACCCGATCGGCCACAAGCTGCTCCACGCCGACTTCTACCAGGTCGCGATGGACAAGATGTTGACGGTCACCGTGCCGGTGCTGCTCAAGGGCGAGGCGCGCGGCGTCAAGCAGCAGGGGGGCGTCGTCGACTTCGTCCACCGCGACATTGAAATCGAGGTGCTCCCGGGCGACATTCCCGAGAACATCACCGTGGATATCAGCGAGTTGATGCTGAACCAGGGCGTCCGCGTCCGCGACGTGCAGACTGAAGGCGTCAAGTGGAAGTCGACGAGCGATCCCGACATGATGATCGTGCACGTCGTGCCGCCGAGAGCCGAGGAAGTGGCGGCGACGGTTGATGCGGCCGCCGCCGCGACCGCGACGGCCGAGCCCGAAGTCATCAAGAAGGGCAAGACCGACGACGACGACGAGAAGAAAGACAAGAAGAAGTAGGGACACCGGGTGCTCGACGCCGAATGAAGTTGATCGTCGGTTTGGGCAACCCGGGCCGGAACTACAAGGGCACGCGGCACAACGTCGGCTTCGAGGTGCTCGACCTGATTGCGGGCCGGCATCGGCTCGACTGGGAATCGGCGCCGGCCGAGGCGCTGATTGCCAAATGGCGCGCGGCCGGGACGCTCGTCGCCAAGCCGCTGACGTACATGAACCTGAGCGGGTCCGCGACCGGCGGGCTGACCCGGTTCTACAAGATCGAAGTGCCCGACCTGCTGGTGATCGTGGACGACACGAACCTGGAGCTCGGGCGGCTGAGGGCGCGGCCCTCGGGATCGGCGGGAGGCCACAACGGCCTGAAGTCGATCATCGCGGCGTTGGGCACGGAAGACTTTGCACGGCTGCGGGTGGGGGTCGGGCGCGGCGATGCCCGGCGCGATCTCGCGGATCACGTGCTGGCGAAATTCGATCCGCAAGAGCGGACCGAAGTCGCCGAGGCGGTGGGCCGCGCAGCGGACGCCGCCGAGCTGTTCGTCACCGAAGGGATTGGGCCGGTGATGAACAGATTCAATCGGAAGGAAGATTCGGAATAGGTCCGTTCTTTCTCCTTGCTACGCCAGAACGTCCGGCTCAAGCCGGACGCCACCGGAGACGGCATCCGGACGCCACCGGAAGATTCCAGTGGGGTCCGGCTTGAGCCCGACCGGCACGCGTGGCCGCATAGTCCACAAGGAGACACGATTTGAGTACCGCAAGACAGTACGAGCTCGTCTACATCGTCACGCCTGAAGCCTCCGAGCAGGAGATCGCCGATCTGCACACGCAGATCGAGCAGATCATCCAGCGCATGGGGGGCACGCTCGACAAGACCGAAAACTGGGGCCGCAAGCGCATGGCCTACGACATCGGCCGGCATCGCGAGGGCAACTACGTCGTCGAGACCATCTCCGGCTCGGGAGAGCTGATGAAGGAAATCGACCGGCGCCTGCGCGTCATCGACCAGGTCATCCGGCACCTCGTCGTCCGCGTGGACGAGGAGCTGCGGGTGGCGCAGCGTACGACCGATGCGCGCAAGACCTTCGTGGCCCGGCGCCGCACCGCGCGCGGCCTGCCACCGGAGCGCCAGCCTGGCGAAGGGCGCGGCGACGGCGATTCGGGGGATGACATGGACGGTTCGGAGGGGCAGCGATGAGAGAAGAACGAGGCGGCGGCGGGGGCGGACGAGGCGGACGGGGCGGCGACAAGAAGGACGCGAAGGGCGCGGACGCGCCGCGCCGTGGATTCTTCCGCCGGCGCCGCGTGTGCAAGTTCTGCGCGGAGAAGATCGACTACATCAACTACAAGGACGTGCGGCTGCTCGGGCCGTTCCTCCCGGAGCGCGGCAAGATCCAGCCGCGGCGCATCTCGGGCACGTGCGCGCTGCACCAGCGCAAGCTGCAGGTCGCGATCAAGCGCGCGCGCCAGCTCGCCCTGATTCCGTACGTCACCGATTAGGCGTTCAAAACCGCAACGGTCCGGCGGAAGCCGGACACTACGGACGGTTTTGACACCGGCCCGGGAGAAACAGATGGAAGTCATTCTCAGAGAGCACGTGGAGCACCTCGGGCGCCGCGGCGACGTCGTGAAAGTCGCCGCCGGCTACGCCCGGAACTACCTGCTGCCGCGCAACCTCGCCCTGGTGGTCAACGAGGGCAGC
>JBDTSX010000249.1:0-7281 GCA_039930925.1 Acidobacteriota bacterium
GCTCGACAGTCGGCGCGAACCCGCCGCGCACGGTGCGTCCCTCGATCTCGACCAGGTCTCCGCGGGTCAGGCCGGCCCAGGCGCTTAGCGTGACCCCCGCCGCCGGGGGCATGACGAACTGCCCGAACTCGCCATCGTGGAGGATGAGGGTCTCGCCGAGGACCTCATCGAAGTGGGTGACCGTTCCGCGAATCCGCACGGGGTACCCCTTTGCCCCCTCGTCCTGGGAGAGGGCGCGGATGTGCGCGATACGAGTCAGCGTCGGAAGTGGCGTGGGATCGTTGCGCGGGTCACGTGCGGGCAGTCCCGGGGCAGCAGCCGTCCGGCTGAAGCCGGACGCCACAGGTGAAGCGTCCGCGCGGATCTCAGTGGCGTCCGCCTTCAGGCGGACGGTAGACGGGTCGGCGCCAGCTGAGGGGATCTCGGACAGCACCGCGGCGAAGGCGACGATGACGAGTGCCCAGGTCTCCACAGCCGCCGCATAGTACGCTTCGCCGTTGCTGGCGTCCAGTCCAATACCTGTACCGGACGGCGCCGGAAGCCTCTGAGCGTTTCGCGAAAGGTGCAATTGGGGGTAGTCGACGACGGCTACCGGCAGAACGCTGAATTGTGGAAAACCTGTTAAACGGCTGCGGATCCTCTGTGGAAGAACAGACAATCAATATTATTTCGTATGGATTTTGTTCTAATACAAACTCGAATGCACTATGTTGATGCGTCTTCGACTGTCCATTCGCTGGTAATGATTACTGGCCGACGCTAGACTCTTGCCTCGTGACTCCCGTTACCCTCCCCGGCCAGACCCTGAGCCTGCGTCGATTCGAAGCAGTCATCAACGGGCGTCCCTATCGCATTGACGTGTCGAGTGTTGGGCCAGGCAGGTGGCGGGCGGAGATTGCCCGGCCGGTAGGTGGGTCGGCCGCGACGATGCCGTTTTATGGAACGACCCCCGTCGAAGCCGCCGGACAGCTCAGTCGATGGCTGACGCTGGCGCACGGACGATGAAGCGCCCGTTATCCGGGGTCCGGGTCCCGGGTCCCGGGTCCCGAGTCCCGAGTCCCGAGCCCCGAGCCCCGAGCCCCGATTGTCGCTACGCCGCGGGCTTCGTCAGCAACCCTCTGGCGCGCAGCCAGTTCATCAGAAGCGACGGCCACGCGCTCAGCGACGGATCCGAGAGCGCCATGCCGACGCCGTGCGGGCCATTCTCGAACAAATGCATTTCAACCGGCACGTTCGCCTTCCGCAGCGCCAGATAGAAACGCACGCTGTTCTCCACCGGCACGCCGTTGTCGTTGCTGGTATGGAAGAGGAACGTCGGCGGAGTCTGCGGTGTCACCCGTAGATCGTTCGACAGATCCTCAATCAGCTTCGGATCCGGCGTCGGACCCAGCAGATTCCTGACCGACCCGGCGTGCGCGACGGCGGGATCGAACGAGATCACCGGATAACAGAGAATCAGGAAATCCGGCCGGCTGCTGGCGCGATCGATGGGATCGACGGCATCCGGCTGACCGGCGTCGAAGTGCGTCCCGGCCGTCGAGGCCAGGTGCCCGCCGGCTGAAAATCCCATCATGCCGATCCGGTTCGGAAGGACGCCGAATTCCGCGGCCCGCGCGCGAACGGTGCGGATCGCGCGCTGCGCATCACCGAGTTCCACCGGGTGGTGATACCGCGGACCGAGGCGATACTTCAGCACGAACGCGGTGATCCCCATCGCGTTGTACCAGTAGGCCTCCTGATACCCCTCGTGCTCCATCGCCAGTGCCCCATACCCGCCGCCGGGTGCGACGATGATCGCGGTGCCGCTGCTGCCGCGGGGGGCGCGGTAGACCGTGATCGTCGGCGTGTCGGCATCCGCCTGGCCGAGTGCGCCGGGTGCGCCGTGCTCCCAGAGCGGCATCGTCTGCGGCGACGGCGGCACGGCGGGGCGCGCGGCCGCGGGCGCGGATGCCGGCGTCGGAGTCTGGGGCGCCTGCGCGAAACCGGTGGCGACGCTGACGAGAACCAGACCGGCGGTGACCAAGCGATTCATCTGAAGCCCTCCTGAGTGTGCGAAGGGCTCCATGCTACTTGATCCTCGGTTGCCCTTCTCGCGCTACTGGTTGCGCAGCGCCGTGGGCAAATCGACGCGCGTCGCGCGCGCTGCCAGTGCCGCCCGTCAACTCGTCCGCGGACCCGTCGGGCTCGGCCTCATGCGGCGGATCCCCACTCCGTGTCGTGTCAGCGACTCAGCCTTGGCGGCCGCAGCGGCCGCATTCTGCAAATCGCGCGGCTGCCATACAATTGCGCTCGTGACGCGGCTACCGTTCCCGCACCGCTTGGCTGCGCGTCTCGAGCTGGGAGTCGCGTCGCGCCGGGTGCGCGCGACGCGGCATCCGGCGGTCAGCCGTCCATCGACCACGGGGCGCCTTGTGTGACCTACGACCATTCGATCGCGATCGTCGGCATGAGTTGTCAGTTCCCGGGTGCGCCCGACACGGAGGCCTTCTGGCGCTCCGTGCGCGACGGCCGAAGCCACTTCCGGGACGTCCCGGCGGATCGTTGGGACCATGCCGCGTTCTATAGTCCGAACCCGCGCCATTCGGAGAGCACGTACGCGCGCAAGATTGCGTACCTGGACGACGTGCGCTCGTTCGCGCCCGAGTGGTACGGGATGTCTGCCCGCCGCTCGCGTCCGATGGATCCTCAACAGCGGCTCGTGCTCAACGCCGCGCGCCTCGCGCTCGACGACGCCGGATACGGCGGCCGCCAGCTGCCCCGCGCCACCGGCGTCTACGTCGGCGCCTCCACCGTGGAATACAAGGACGTGGTCCTCAGCCGCCTGCGCCAGCATCAGTTCCTGAGCGGGGATTTCGGCCAGGTCCCGGAGGGCGCGGAGGCGCTCGCGGGCGCAGTGGTCGAGAACGTCGTGCCGATCCAGTCGTACACGATGGTCGGGCTGCTGCTGAACATGATCGCCTGCAACGTCTCGGAGGCGTTCGACCTGCACGGCCCCTCGCTCGTCCTCGACGCGGCCTGTTCATCGTCGCTGGTCGCCGTGCACGAGGCGGTGCTGCACCTCCGCGGCGGTGTGTGCGATGCGGCGCTCGCCGCGGGCGTCTACACCATCTGCACGCCGGACAACCTGGTGGGGTTCAGCCGCATCGGCGCGGTGTCGAGGAGCGATGTGTGCCGCCCCTTCGACGAGCGCGCGGACGGATTCGTGCTGGGGGAAGGGGTCGGCGCGGTCGTCCTCAAGCGGCTGGACGACGCGATCCGGGACAACGATCGGGTGTGGGCGGTGATTCGCGGGATGGGGCTCAACAACGACGGCGGGAGCACCAGCCCGATGACGCCGCGGCTCAGCGGTCAGTGCGAAGCTCTCGCGCGGGCCTGCCGCGACGCCGACGCCTCGCCCGACACGATTGGCTACATCGAGGCGCACGGCACCGCGACGGCGGTGGGCGACATGACCGAGATTGGCGCGCTGAAGGAACACGCGCGGAGCCATCGGCAGGGCGCGGTCAACTGCGCGGTGGCGTCCGTCAAAGGGAACATCGGCCACACGCTGGCCGCCTCGGGCGTCGCCGGGCTGATCAAGACGGTGCTGGCGATCACGCACCGCACCATTCCGCCGCAGGCCGGATTGCAGACGGTGCGGCGCACGCTGGACCTCGACGGCTCAGGCTTTTACGTCCCGTCAGCGCCCCGGCCGTTCGCGGCCACACACGCGCTGCCACGGCGCGCGGGCATCAGCTCGTTCGGTTTCGGCGGCACCAATGTGCACCTGATCATCGAAGAGCCGCCGCAGCCGCGGCGCGGCCATGGCGCGGTCAGCGTTCCTCAGGGGGAGCAGCCGGAACTGTTTGTCGTCTCGGCCCCGACGGCGGGACTGCTGGTCGAATACCTGGCGGCGATCGCGGCGGCAGCGACCGAGACATCCGCGCCGGTTCGTGACCTCGCCTACACGCTGACCGTTACCCGGCGTCGCGAAGCGGTGCGCGTGGCGTTCCTCGCCGGCAGCTACAGCGATCTGCGCGAGAGGCTTCGAACGGCGGCAGGCGTCGTCCGGGGAGAGTGCATTGATTCGATGATCCACGTCGGTGAACGGCAGCGGGATGCGCCGCATGACGTCGCGCTGGTCCTGCTCGAAAAGGACGGCGCGCAGCCCGATCTCTGCGCCGACCTCGGCCGCCGCTTTTCCGCCGCGGCGCAGGGCGCCGGCAGGCCGCCCGACGGGTTCGTCCTCCCGGAATTCCTGCGCGGGCTCGGCCTGGACGGGCCTCGGCATCTGGACGAAGGTGGGAACAGCTTCCATCCGGAGGGGGGGGCCTCCGCACCAGCGCGCCTCGTGACGCTATCGCACCGGGCGGAAGGTGGCGCGATCGGGCTGCTCGACGCGATCGGCGAGCTCGCCGTCCTCGGCGTGCCGCTGATCCTCGGACCGCTCTTCGAAGGCGCCCGCGTCGTCAGCCTGCCAAGCCCGCAGCTGCGAACGCGATCGTTCTGGGCGGTGACCAGCCGGCGAGAATCCGAGGCCGAGGATGCGGGCAAACCGTTGCTGCCGGCCGGCTTGACGCCGGATTTCAGGCCGGAGCCGTGAGCCGGACAATCTCCTGTAGCGTCCGGCTTCAGCCGGACGATCGAGGTTCCCGCGCGACGCCACCGTGCGTCAGATCTGGATCTTCGAGAACGAATACGCCCCGAGCGCCAGGAAGACCATCGCGACGACGCCCAGTACCGCGATGTCGATGCCGGCGCCGAAATGCGACACGCCGTTGAACGCGCCGCGCAGGCCGTCGATGCCGTAGGTGAGCGGATCGATGCTCGTTATGACCGAAAGCGCCCTGGGAAGATTGGTCAAGGGAAAGAGCGCGCCCGACAGGAAGAAGATCGGCATCACCAGAAAATTCATGATCAGTTGAAAGCCCTGCATGTTCTGGAGGGTCGACCCGATCACGGTCCCGAGCGCGGCGAAGACGACCGAGATCAGCGCCATGAAGAGCAGCGCCATCGGCACCGACGACAGATGAGCGGGACGGAATCCGGCGATCAGGCAGACCACGAGCACCAGGGTGCCCTGCAGCATCGCCACCGACGCGCCGCCGAGCGTGCGTCCGATCATGATCTGCAGGCGGGGCACCGGGGCGACCAGCGTCTCCTTCAGAAACCCGAACTGACGGTCCCAGAGCAGGCCGATTCCCGAGAAGATCGACGAGAAGAGCACCGACATCCCGATCACGCCGGGCGCCACGAACTGGAGATAGCTTCCCTGCCCGGCTTTCTGAAACACCGGGCCCAGGCCGAAGCCGAGCGCGAGCAGGTACAGCAGCGGCTGTCCGAGCGACGCGACGATCTGCGCGCGCGATCGCGAGTAGCGCTTCAGCTCGCGCAACCAGAGAATGTAGATCGCGCTCACGTCATCTCCTCCACATCTTCGCGACCTGCCGCATCTGATCGGCCCCGTCCGCCCGCTCGTCGCGAATGGTCGATCCGGTCAACGCCAGGAAAGCCTGTTCCAGCGATTCGGTCTTGGTCTGCTGCTTCAGTTCCTGCGCGGTGCCCTGGGCGACGATCTGGCCGTGATCGATCACCGCGATGCGGTGCGCGACCCGGTCCGCTTCGTCCATATAGTGCGTCGTCAGGAACACCGTGACCTGCTCGGTCTCGTTGAGGTGCTTGACGTGCGTCCACAGCTGGTTGCGGCTCTGCGGATCCAGCCCGAGCGTCGGCTCGTCGAGGAACAGGATCTTCGGGGTGTGCAGGAGCCCTCGCGCGATCTCGAGGCGCCGTTTCATGCCGCCGGAAAATTTCTTGACCAATGTCTGGCGGCGGTCCCAGAGCTCGAACAGCGTCAGCAGGGTCTCGATGCGCTCGTGCCGCGCGCGGCGGGGCACGTGATAGAGCACGCCATGCAGTTCCATGTTTTCGTACGCGGTCAGCTCGCTGTCGAGGCTCGGGTCCTGGAAAACGATGCCGAAGCGTCGGCGGACGTCGTGCGGGTGCTTCCGCGGATCGAGCCCGTCGATGCTGATCGTGCCGCTCGTCGGAGTCAGCAGCGTGGTCAGCATCTGGATCGTGGTCGTCTTTCCGGCGCCGTTCGGTCCGAGGAACGCGAAGATCTCGCCGGCGCCGACCTCGAAGGAGATCCCGTCAACGGCCTTGAACTCGCCGAATGTCTTGACCAGGTCCTGGACGTGGATCATGAGGGTTGGCTCCTTCGCGGCGATGACGAGAAACCGCCAGTGTAGCGGGTGTCGGCGGGAGGCGCCTGAACGGCCCGATCAGCGACGAGCGCCGTGCCGAGGCGATCCTCGCGCGGCGCCGATCAGACACCGGTCGAAGGCGGACGGCCTCAGCGAGGCCAGCCGGTTTGCGGAAGACCGGGCGTCAGCTTCAATGCATTCTGATAGTAGAGCTTCTTCAGCACGACGTCGGGCAGGTCGATGCCGTAGAGCTTCCAGTACGCGTGATAGTCGCGGTAGTAGTCGAAGTACTCGTCCGCGGTCTCGAAGACGCGCCAGTAGTACGGATACTCCTCGGGCTGAAACGAGTCCTTGCCGAAGAGGATCCGGTCCTGGTACTTCACGAAGAAGTCGTGGGCCGCGCGCGGCTGACGGCCGATGTCATAGAGGACGGCGCCGACTTCGGTGGACACGTTGGGCATCGCGTCGAGGAGCCGCCCCAGCCGCGCCAGGTCGTCGGCGTACCACGCGAGATGCGCCGCCACGAACTTCGTGGTCGGATGCTTCTTGAACATCCGATCGCGCTCGGCCATGAGCTCCTCGAACCTGGGGAACCTGGGATCCTGATAGCGCCGGTCGGGAAAGAGCGAGAGCTCGAGCCAGCGCTCGTTCTTGGTGTCGATCGCCTCGAAAAATTCCTGCGGATCGGCAGTGTGGATGAACACCGGTACGTGCAGACGGCCGCACGCATCCCACACCGGATCGAGATCCGGATCGTCGATCTTCAGGCGCGTGCCGTCCGCTTTCATGATGGTCAGGCCGAGGCTCTTGGAGATCTCCCCCACGCCAACGGCACCTGCTTTGAGGTCGGCCTCCAACTGCTGCACCGCTTTGTCGCTCCAACCCGGCCCGACGCCGCGGAAGTCGATGCCGGCAAGCACGCGGACGCGATCCTTGAAGGGGGACGAGCGGATGCTGTCGAGGGCGGTCTGCAGCCGCGCGCCGGACATGTTGTCGGCGCTGACCATCAGCCGCACGTTCAGCGCGTCCAGCGACGTCGTCAAACTGGCCAGTCCGTCGGGCGAACCCAGAAGTCCTTGCGGATGCCCGTGGTAAT
>JBDTSX010000250.1:0-7275 GCA_039930925.1 Acidobacteriota bacterium
GGAAGATCTGCCGCGGCTGGACAACCGGGTGACCCTCGAGCCGGACGGCCGGATCCGGCTGCGGTACCGTGCGAACAACGTTGCGCCGCACAAGGCCCTGGTCCGGGAGACGAGGCGAATCCTGCGCCGCCTGGGCTTCTGGGTGGTCATGACGCATTCGCACGGCAGCATCAACACCACGCATCAATGCGGCACCGTGGTGTTCGGCTCCGACCCGCGCGAGTCGGTGCTCGACAGCTACTGCCGCGCCCACGACGTCGAGAACCTCTTCGTCGTCGACGCCTCGTTCTTCCCGTCATCGGCGGCGGTGAACCCCGGGCTGACGATCGCGGCACAGGCCCTGAGGGTGGCGGATCGGATCACGGACACGCATTTTGCGTAGGACCGGATTTCTGGAGAGTTCATGAAAGCGCGCTCGTTCAGCCACAGCGGCATCACCGTGTCGAACTTCAACCGCGCGGTGCAGTTCTACTGGGACGTGTTCGGCTGTCCGCTCGTCGGCGTCGCCGACACGCCGCCGGATCGCGTCCGCACCTTTTTCGGCGTGGACACGCCGATTGGCGAGACGCCCAGTTGCAAGATCGGCTGGATCCGGGTGCCCGGCGGCGCGGTCCTGGAGATCTTCGCCTTCGAGCCCAGGCTGGCCGCGGGCGCCATCCCGTGGAACCGTGTCGGCCTGACCCACATCTCCTTCAATGTCAGCAACCTTCAGAAGTGGTACGACTACCTGGTGGCCAAGGGGGTCGAGTGCGTCAGCAAGCCGGAGCGCTCGCCGCGCGGGCATTCGTTTTTTTTCGTGAAGGACTTCGACGGCAACCTGATCGAGCTGATGGATCTCGGCTACATGTACCACGTCCTGAACTGGCTCGGTCCGCTCGGAGGCTGGATGTTCAGGCGAGGGATGTACAAGAAGTACTATGCCGGCGATGCGGAGTGATCGCCGGATGAATGCCGGTCAGGGGCCCGCAACCCGCTCGCCGTCCCTCGCCGCCACGACCCGCGCGACGCGGTCGATTCATGTGCCGACTGCGCCTGGTCCGCAGACATCTTTCCGCTGATGCGTCCTGATGGCCGGGTGTGCACGTGGCGTTCACCGGCATTCTCAGCAAACCGCGCCGCGAAGCGATCCTCGCCGCCAGGCGCGCCGGCGCAATCGTCCGACGGCATGCCCTCGGCGCTGACGAACGTGGTCGTTCGCGGCCGGCCGAACCCGCAGCAGGCGGCGGGCGGTGAAGCGGGTCTCAAGCTGATGGAGATCAAGCGGCTGCGAGAGAAGGGGCAGCGGATCACGCTGCTGAACGAGACGCAGTTCTGGCGCCTGACGGAGAGGCGACGGTCTGGCTGAAGCCGGACACTACCGGAGCCGTCACGGTCCGGCTGAAGCCGGACACTGGCTCGCCGTCGGCGCTATAGCGCGACCAGGCCGCGCCGCAGCGCCCGCCGCACCGCGTCGGTACGGTTCGACGCCCCAAGCTTGCCGAACACCGCACCCAGGTGAAACTTGATCGTCTCGTCGCTGACCCCGAGCGCCGACGCAATCGCCTTGTTCGGCAGCCCGTCGGCCACGAGCGTCAGGACCTGGAGCTCGCGCGGGGTCAACGGCTCGACCAGCGGCTCGTCGTCAGAACCGCCTGCGGCCGACACGAGGTACGCGTCGACCGCAGTGCCGAGCGCGCGCGCCGCTCCGACGGTGGCGGCTTCGGCGGCGACTTCTACGCCCTCCGGCAGGTCCGCACGCAGACGCTGCCGCCGTGCCGGTGATCCGACGAGCACGACGCGCATGCGATAAAGGACGCTCCGGCTATCCTCGATGGTTCGTCGGTCAGGGTTGCGGCCGCTCGGCGACGGTAATCTGGACCTCGCGCACCGCGCCTCCGCGCAGTGTCCGGGCCGCAACCGCCTGTCCGACGCGCGCTCCGGTCAACAAGTCGAGCAGGTCGTCCGGCGACTCGATCGCATGGCCGTCGAACTCGAGCAGCACGTCGCCGACGATGAGCCCGGCCCGTTCTGCCGGACTGCCCGGCGTGATCGCCACGACCAGCAGCGCGCGCTCACGGGCGTCAGGGGTCTGGGATGGCGACAATGCGGCGGCCTGCAGCGCCAGCCCGACGAATCCGCGGCGCGGAGTCCCGCCAGTCAGCACCTGGCTTGCCGACGCCCACGCAATCGACGCGGGAATCGCCACCGCGAACCCCCGGATCACCGCGGCGGTGGTGATGCCGGTGAGCCGGCCCGACGTGTCGTAGAGCGCCCCTCCCGCGAATCCCTCGTGCATCGGCGCGGTGACGCGAATCACGCGCGCGATCTGCCGGCGCCTGCCGGTCCGCAGCGGGCCGCCGACGACCGCGACGACGCCGGCGCTGGCGGTCACCGCGTTGCTCCAGGAGCGCGCCAGCGCGACGACGATCTGGCCGACGCGGGGTTCCGCGTCCGCGATCGCGGGTGACGGCACACCGAGCGGCGTCCGCGTACGGAGGACGGCAATCCCCGTCGCGGGATCCCATCCCGCCAGGTCGGCGTCGATGGCATCCCCGCCCGCGACCTTGACCCGCAGCCCGTCTTCACGCCCGGCGGCGCGAGCGGTGGTGATGATCGTGTCGGCGCCGTGCACGACGCCGCTCGCCGGCCGGCGGGCGCCGAGCACCTGCACGACCGCCGCGGACCCGGCCGCCGTGAGGTCCGCGAGTTCATCCGATAACGTAGACAATGTGGTGTTGGACATGCCTCCGATTGTGACGGCCGGCGCAGTGCGGCGGATCACCCGGATGGGGAGGAGGAGAGTTTCTTCGACGCAAATCCGCGGTTCGAAGGGGAAGCCACGAGTTCCCAGGTTGCTCTTCGGCCTGCAGGCGAACGCCGCAGCCCCTCTTGCGAAGTCCGTGGCTTCCGCCTTCAGGCGGAAGGACACGCCGACACGGACTGCTCCACAGCCTCTCAGTTCTGCGCCAGCAGTCCGTGCTTGATCAGGAACGGCCGAATCGCCGTATAGAAACGCTCCGCGTCGATCTCGCTCGCCTGCAGGTGCCCGCCGCGTACCTCCACGAACGCCTTCTCGCCGCGCGCCGCGTCGAACAGCCGCCGCCCTTCCGAGATCGGGATCACCGCATCCTCGGGGCTGTGTAGAAACAGGATCGGCGCGTGAATGCGATCGATGATTCGGATCGATTCGAAGGGATTGCGCATCAGCAGGCGGATCGGGAAGAACGGATACCGCAGCCGGCCGAGGTCGACGAGAGACGCGGGCGCGCCTTCGAGGATCACTGCCGCCTCGTCTACCTCGGACGCCAGTCTGACCGCGACGGCCGACCCGAGTGACCAGCCGTAGATGACGATCCGCGATGGCGGTATGCCGCGCGTCACGCGCAGGTAATCGTATGCCGCCCGCGCATCGGCGCCGAGCACGCCCTCGGTCGGCGTGCCTTCGAGGCCCCCGAATCCGCGATACTCGGGCGCGAACAGGTTGAGGCCGACGCGCCGGAGCAGCCGGTAGTGCGAGATGTTGACGTTCGCTGCGATCGTCGCGGCGTTGCCATGTAGGTACAACGCCCATGTCCCATCGTCCGAGTCCTTCTGCCGCATCACCCACGCGAACTGGCGCGCGCCGTCGCGGCGTGGAAGGTCGATCTGTTCATAGGGGAAGACGGGCCGGCCGGCCGAGAGCGTCCTGCCCGCCTGAAAGACGATCCGGGCCTCCTGGCTGACGAGCCATAACACCGCCGCGGCGTAGCCCACGACCACCAGGACGAGCAGCACCAGCAGGACCCGAATCGGACGCGGCCGCCACCTCCGGCTCCTGCGCCGTTCCGGTCCCTCGTAGGGGGGCGTCCGCCACATCTCGGTGAAGAGGGATCAGCCTCCGCAGGAGGTCGATCGCAGCCGCAGCGACTGCACGTCGAACACCGGCACGGAGTCGCCGGGCGAGGGGAGGCCTCCGGACCCGGCGACCGGGCGGCCGCCGCTGACCGAGATTCCTTTTCCGATCCTGACCCCATTTTCGGTGAGCGCCGATCGCTTCACGATACCGGTCACCTCGACGAGGTGGTGGTCCTCCCGCTTCACGTCCTTCATCACGTCCCCCTTGCCGGCGAGGCGGAACGTGCGGGCCCGGACGTCCGGGGACCGCTGCACGTCGGTCGCGCGCACGTCGGACACGGCGAGGACCCGCCCCTTCAGGCAGCCCGTCAGGATCAGCTCGATCGAGTCCTTGGGGACCCGAGGTTTTTCCTGCGATGGGGTTTCCTGCGGGCTCGTGAGGGCCATCGCCATGAGCAGCACAATCGTCGTCATTACGTCTCCTGAATCAGCAGGCACTTTGACGATAACACGCGCCGGCCCGAACCCGGGTTTGACCGCGCCGGATGACGGGCATAGGATCGCGGACGCGGGAGCCCCGTTGCCTGATGCCGCGAGCGCGGCGCCGTGAACAGCTCCCACCACCGTCACTCGACACCAGTTTGAACGCAGAAGTGGTTTCTGGAACCGACCATCGTCCGGTTGGAGCCGGCCGTGACCGACGGTTTTTCAAATCCGCTCCAGGCCCTCTATGACCATCCCGAAGTGCGTACGAATCCTCTCGGCCGTGGCGATCGCGGCACTGTCCGCGCAGACGGCGTTCGCGCAAATCGACGCGCGGATGTTCCGGTATCCGGCGGTGTCAAAAACCCAGATCGCCTTCGTCTACGCCGGTGACATCTGGCTGGTGCCGAAAGACGGCGGCACCGCCGTCAGGCTGACGTCTTCTCCGGGCGAGGAGTCCTTCCCGCGCTTTTCTCCCGACGGAACAAAGGTCGCGTACAGCGCTTCGTACGACGGCAACGTGGATGTATTCGTGGTGGACAGCATGGGGGGCGAGCCGCGTCGGCTGACCTACCATCCCCAGGCCGATCGCGTGATCGGCTGGACTCCCGATGGCCGGCGCGTCCTCTTCGCGTCGAGCCGGGAGAGCGGACGCCAGCGTTTCAGCCAGTTCTTCACCGTCGGCCTCGAGGGCGGCCTGCCGGAGAAGCTGCCCGTTCCCTACGGCGAGTTCGGCGCGTACTCCCCGGACGGCAAGCGGTTCGTCTACATGCCGATGGCGCAGGACTTCCGCAACTGGAAGCGCTATCGGGGCGGATGGGCGCCCGACTTGATGCTGTTCGACCTCGCGACGTTCGCGACCCGGAATATCACCTCGAATCCGGCCAACGACGCGCAGCCGATGTGGCACGGCAGCACCATCTACTTCGTCTCGGACCGGGGCGTGAACGAGCGCAACAACGTCTGGGCCTACGACGTGGCCACGAGCAAGGTCCGCCAGGTCACCGACCTCAACGACTTCGACATCACCTTTCCGTCGAGCGGCCCGGACAGCATGGTATTTCAGGCCGGCGGCCGGTTGTACAGCATGGATTTTTCGTCGGAAAAGATGAAGGAAGTGGCCGTCCGCGTCGTCACGGATGAAACCACGCTGCGGACGCGCACCGCGAAAGTGGAGCCGCTCATTCAGTCGGCCTCCGCGTCTCCGGCCGGCAAGCGTGCCGCGTTCGAGGCGCGAGGCGAGGTCTTCACCGTGCCCGCGGAATTTGGCGCCGTCGTGAACGTCACGCGATCGTCAGGGGTCGCGGAGCGGTACCCGCGCTGGTCGCCTGACGGCAAGACGATCGCCTACTGGAGTGACCGCAGCGGCGAATACGAACTGACCCTCCGGCCCGCCGACGGCGCCGCTCCCGAGAAAAAGGTGACGACGCTCGGCGCCGGGTTCCGCTACGCGCCCCAGTGGTCTCCCGACAGCCGCAAGCTGGCGTTCATCGATCAGGCCATGCGGATCCGCATTTACGACAGCAGCGCCGATCGGACGACGGAAATCGATCGCAGTCCCGAGTGGATCTCTCATGGCGGCCTGGAGAGTTTCCGGATGCAGTGGTCGCCGGACTCCAGGTGGCTGACGTATGCGCGTCCCACCGAGGATGCGAACAGCGCCGTGTTCCTCTACGACACGAAGGCGGCGAAGCTCCAGCGTGCGACAACGGGATATTCGAATGACGCTCAGCCGACGTTCGAGCCCGAGGGCAAATATCTGTTCTATGCGTCGGACCGCGCGTTCGATCCGGTTTACGGCAGCTTCGACAACAGCTGGACCTACCCCAATCCCACCAAGCTCGTGGCCGTGCCGCTGCGGAAGGACGTCAAGTCGCCGCTGGCGACCCGCAACGATTCAGAGAATCCGTCGCTCGACACGAAGAACGGCGACGAGAAGAAGCCGGACGACGACAAGAAGCCCGACGAGCAGAAGCCAGGCGACAAGAAACCGGACGACAAGAAGGCGGAGGAGAAGCCGCCGGCGCCAGCCAACGTGAACATCGACCTCGACGGCTTCGAGGCGCGTGCCGTCGTCCTCCCGCCCAAGGCCGGCAACTACGCCGACCTGCAGGCGATCACAGGGAAGCTGCTGTACCGGCGCTCGCCGCGATCCGGCTCCGCCGACGAGAAGAGCCCGATCGTCTACTTCGACCTGACCGAGCGGGAGGAGAAGACCGTCCTGGACGACGCCGATGGGTTCGAGGCCACCGCCGATGGCAAGAAGATGCTCGTCGCCAGCAAGAACAAGTTCGCGATGGTGGACATCAAGGCGGCGCAGAAGTTCGAGAAGCCGATGGTGACCGCCGACATGGAAACGCCGGTCGATCCCCGCGCCGAGTGGCGGCAGATGTTCACCGACACGTTCAGGTTCGAGCGGGACTTCTTCTACGACCCCGGCATGCACGGCGTGGACTGGCCCGGACTGCGTCAGCGCTACGGCAAGCTGCTCGACGACGCGGTGACGCGGTGGGACGTGGATTTCGTGATCGGAGAATTTCTCGGCGAGCTGAACGCGTCACACACTTATCACGGCGGCGGCGACGCCGAGCAGGCGCCCAAGCGGTCGGTCGGGATGCTCGGCGTCGACTGGGAGCTCGCCAGCGGCGCATACCGGATCAAGCACATCGTCCGTGGCGGCCCGTGGGACGCGGCGCTGCGCTCGCCGCTCGACGAGCCGGGCGTGCTGGTGAAAGAAGGGGAGTACGTGCTGGCCGTCAACGGTGTGCCGATTGACGCGAAGACCGACCCCTGGGCGTCGTTCCAGGGGCTCGGCGACAAGACCGTTGTCTTGACGGTGGGCGCCTCCCCGTCGCCGGGTGGCGCACGCCAGGTGGTCGTGAAGTGCCTGGCTGACGAGAGCGCGCTGCGATTCGAGGAGTGGATCGAGCAGCAGCGCCAGATCGTCGACAAGGCGACCGGCGGCAAGATCGGCTACAT
>JBDTSX010000251.1:0-7263 GCA_039930925.1 Acidobacteriota bacterium
TTCGCGCCGCACCTGCGTCGCGCCCAACAGAACGAGGGCCGTACCGCCTACCGCCGGCAGCCACTGCGCGGATCCGGCGCTGCGTGCGCAAGTCATCAGGACGTCCCTCCCGATCCGGGCTCCGCCAGGCTGCGATGCATTTCGGCGAGCACGCCCGCCGGCGTGATGTTCGCGATCGCCGACCGAAGCTCGTTCCGCCAGCCGCTGACCACGTCTCCGTCACCCTTGATCATCACCGCCTGCACCGAGACGCCCAGTTCCCGAAGGCTGTCGGCCGCCACGAAGATTTCAGGTTCGTCCGCCGCGATCAGCAGGTCGAAGCCGTCGTGCGCACAGCATTTTGCGAGCTCGAGGCCGAGACCGGTCGAGCCGCCGGTCACCAGCGCCAGCTTGTTGCGATTGTCGGTTGAGTTCAAAACGATTACCTCCGCGGCCACGAAACGCAAAAAGCAGACCACGGTCGTCGCCGCGAGCAGTCGCCGGGATCCCAGTCGGGAGGTGGCTCACACTCTGTCGTGCACGTATCGGAATCACTCGGACCAAGTCATCGGCCCGCAGAACTCGAACGGCCGAGCTGATCGCGCTCAAGAGGGCCGCGGGGAACCCCGAAGAGGCCTGCGCCGCACTCGCGGACTGACATGACGCCCCTCGACAGCACTGCCGATGTCGCGCGTCGGAACCGCACACCCTGCGCGCACGCTGTGCCAGGACTGTCGGCGCGTGACAGTCGTTTCGCGATAACTCCAGCAAAACGCAAAGCCACCGCCTCTTACGGCTGGCCATGGGCTTGCGCTCACACGCTGAGCGCGGTGACGCCAGGGCTGGCGCATACCGCTGCCGGCTTGGTCATCCCCGAGCCGGCGCTTCCTGAAACTGGTGCAAGACATTGAAGTGGATCTTTAGAAAGTCGCAGCCCCGATTGGTGTGCCTGCTGATTCTGTCGGGGGCCGTCCGCGCCGCCGCACAGACGCCGGATCTGTCCCAGATCTCGATCGAGGACCTCGGTGGGTTGAGCGTGCAGCGCGTCTTCGGCGCGTCAGACCGGCTGCAGCCGGTCACCGAGGTTCCCTCGTCCGTCACCATCGTGACGGCGGACGAGATCTCACGCTTCGGGTACCGGACGCTCGCCGACATCCTTGGGGGCGTGCGCGGGTTCTTCGTCACCAACGATCGCAACTACAGCTATGTCGGCGCCCGCGGCTTCAACCGGCCGGGTGATTACAGCACACGGGTCCTGCTGCTCGTCAACGGGCATCGCGTCAACGACAACGTGTTCGACCAGGCCAGCGTTGGCGCCGAGTTCGGAATCGACGTGGCGATGTTCGAACGGGTCGAGGTCATTCGCGGGCCGGCCTCGTCACTCTATGGCACCAATGCGCTCTTTGCGGTCGTCAACGTCGTGACCAAAACCGGCGCCGCGATCGACGGCGTCTCGATCGACGCGGATGCCGGCACGCTCGGCACCGGACTGGCGAGAGTCGCCGCAGGACGCCGGTTCGCGAACGGGATGGACCTTGCGCTCTCGGGCACCTACGAACAGAGCCACGGCGTGGCGCGGCTCTATCAGGCGGCGTTCGACCAGCCCGGAGACAACGGCGGAGTGGCGGACGATCTCGATGCCGAACAGGCCGGTCAGGTCTACGGCCGATTCAGCTCAGGCAACCTGACCGTGACTGGCGCGTTCGCGCGCCGAACCAAGGACGTGCCGACAGCCTCCTTCTTCACGGTCTTCAACTCCCACGATCCGGCGCAGCAGACCGTGGATGTCAAGTCGATGCTCTCGGCACAATACACCCGCAGTTTGGGCGCCACGGGACTCACGACCGAGGCGACGCTCGATCACGCGGGGTACGGGGGGGTGTATCCGTTCGCCGGGCAGGAACCGCAAGACCCGATTCTGGAGTATCGGGACGGCTCCAGCGGCCTGCGGTGGACCCTCGCGAGCCGGCTCACGAGGCGGCTGGCGGGCCGTCAGACGCTCGTGGCCGGCGCTGAATTCGTGGATAACATCAAGCAGGATCAGTTCGGCGGCTACCTGTTCGAGACGCCTGGGAATTTCGTACTGAATCAGTCCTCACGACAGGGCGCCGTCTACGTGCAGGACGAAATCAAGCTGCGGCGATGGCTCCTCGTCAATGGCGGGCTGCGCCACAACCGATTCGCCAACTTCAGCCGGACGACACCCCGTGGCGCGGTCATTCTGATGCCCTCGGCGAACCATTCGTTCAAGTACCTGTACGGCAGGGCCTTCCGCGCGCCAAACGCGTACGAGATGTACTACTACCGGAATCAGACTTCCCATCTGCGGCCGGAGTCGATCGATACGCACGAGTGGGTGTGGGAAGGGTACTTCGGCGAGCGGCTCCGGACCGCGGTCTCGACGTATCGTTACAGGGCCTCTCAACTGCTCAACCTTGGAGTGAACGATCCCGACGACGCGACTGCGTTCGGCGGGCTGGGCTTTACCAACGGCGGCACCATTCGCGCAGCGGGCCTCGAGCTCGAAAGCGAGATCCGGTTGAAGCGCGGCACACAGGGACTGGCGAGTTACACCCTCCAGGACGCCAAGGACTCGGCGGAGGGCGGCCGCCGCCTGTCGAATTCTCCCCGCCACATGGCGAAGCTCCGTCTCACCGTTCCTGGTCCGCTCGCCCATTCGGCGGCCTCGTTCGAGTGGCAATACCTGAGCACGCGGACGACCATCACCGGTTCCTCGGTGAGCCCGGCATCGATCGCGAACCTCACGCTGAACGTTCCCCTCAGCCGCGGGTTGACCCTCACCGGACAGATCCGCAACCTGTTCGACGCGCGATACGCCGACCCCGGCTCGGACGAACACGTGGCCGATTCGATTGAACAGAATGGCCGGACGATTCGAGTCGGACTACGATGGAAGCTGTGGGCTCCGTGACCAGGCTCCGGCGCAAACAGACAACCGATGCGTTTCCCTCGCCCGTGCGCGCCCTCGGCCACGGTGGCAGCGCGCGCTTGGACGGTGGGCGCGGCGCCACCGTCACAGCCGGTGCAATGCGCCTCGCCGCCTTGAAGCCCTGGCGCCGGATCGGGGGCCGATGCGGTCTCGCGGCGCTGCTGACGGCGACGGCCCTGACCTCGTCGGGCGCGGCGCAGTCGGCGACCGCACCCCAGCTCAAGGCCGCCTATGTGTTCAACTTCGCGCTGTTCACGGAATGGCCGCCCGAGGCGGTTCCCGCCGGATCCCCGCTGACCCTGTGCATCGTCAATGACGACGGCATTGCGGAAGCGGTGGACCGGCTGGTCAAGGGACGCGCGGTCGAGGGGCATGCGCTCGTCGTGCGAGGGCTCAAGCTCGGCGCGACGCTGCCGCCGTGCCACGTGCTGTATGTTGCCGGTGCGGATTTGAAGCGGTCGCTCCAGGTGATCGAGACGGTGAGGGGATCGCTCGTTCTCACGGTGAGCGACGCCGCGCGGTTTGCCGACAGCGGGGGCATGGTGCAACTCTACGTCGAAGACGGTCGCATGCGCTTCGCGGTCAACCTCGATGCGCTTCAGCGAGCGAGGATGCGGCTGAGCTCGCGGGCCCTCGGGGTCGCGAGGATCGTGCGCGATCCGAAGGACTGAGCCGCCGTGCCGACCCTGGCCGCGTGCCGGCGGAGCGGGCCACGTCGATTCCGCTTCACGGGATGTTGGTGGCGTACCAGCGCAGAATATTGATATACAGCCGCCCCCACGTGGTCGTCTCGACCAGGTGGGCGTTCTCGTCCACGTTCACGAACCCTTCAACCAGCACGAGATCGGCGCCTGGGGCCACCGCGTCGAGCCCGGCGCGCAGCACGTTCCCGCCCTGCCGCTCGATCACCGGCCCAGGAGGATCGCAGCGGCTGCAGTCGTACCCGGCACGACGTTGGCCACGTGAAGGCCACCGGACTCGGTCAGCGTCGAGGAGTTCTTGCCCGGCTCGAACCAGTCGTACATGGCATCAGGGATCAGTGCGCCGTCCAGCCGGCTCCAGCTCTCTTCGACAATCACGAACGGATCGGTGCCGAAGTCTCTCCGCGTCGCGGCGCGCAGCGCATCAATCAGCGCGTGGAACGTTCCCTGGTTCGAGTACCACTCGAATCCCCCGTGCCACATGAAGACCACCGGGCGCCCATTGAGCTTGAGTCGATAGCGGTCGGGAATCGTCGCGAAATAGCGTTTCCACGGCTGGTCGTCGTAGTACGAGAACCCGCCCTCTCCGTTCCCCGCCAGATCCGCGAGATCGAATCGCGGCGAGAGTGCCCATTCGCCGTGCCGCTCGAGATTCTTCCGCAGCACCTCGGACGTGGTGTCGTCGAAGAGCGCGACCTTCATGCGCCCGCCGTTGGTGTCGATCGCGCGAAGCAGCGGCCGGAGCGCGGCGGGATCGGCGAGGCTGCCCTCGCCCCAGCAGGCGGCGGCGAGCCCGCCGAGTCCGGCGTCGCTCGCCTGGCGAACGATCGAGTTCCACCATTTCTGTTGCCGTGCATCCCAGGAAATAGTCGGCGGGTACAGGGTCTGTGAGGGCAGCCGCTCGTACCACCAGGAAAACAACGCCCCGTACTTGCCCGCGTTGCGGAACACCGGCGCCTCGGCGCGCATCGGCGCCGCGCAGGCGAGAAGAGCGGCAAGAACAATGGCCGGAATGGCGCGCACGGGCCTCAAAACGAGAAACGAGCTCCGACGGTGGTGCGGATGCTGTGTCCGTTGAGATCGCCGCTGAGGTCGAGCCCTTGTGCACGAAGCCCGGGGACAAGCGCGACGTGCGGTGCGACATGAACGACGAGGTCCACGCCGACAATCGCTCCGGTCACCCGGTCGGTGAACGTGGTCGCGTCCTGCGGCGTGCCCAGCGCCAGCGGTTGCGCGTCAGACGCGATCTCGCGGGTCACCGCGCTGAAGCTGATGCCGGCGTAACAGGCGACCTGAACGGCGTGATGCGGAGCAGTCTGATACGCGACGAGCGGCGAAGCGCTGCGGCGCCGGATCGTGAATCGGGTATGGAGATCGCGGGCCTGACCGGAGACGAGGACGCTGGTCGTCCGGTCGCTCGTCGACGTGCTGCCGAGGTCCAGTTCCACGCTCAGCGTCAGGTGAGGAGTGATCAATCCGCCGGCCGAGACTGCGGCCACGGACGCGGCCGCATCGAAGACGCGGTCTTCGGAAGATCCGGAAAACCGCTTGATTTCGCGCCCGCCGCCCCCTTGCACATACAGGGACTGTGCCGACGCGGCGGCTGGAGCGAGAACGATCGCGAGCAGCCAGGCCGCTTTCCAGATCCGTGAATCATACCGCCGGGCCGCGCGGACAAGCACGACGGTTGCGACGGTTCTCCCCGCCAGCGACGCATGCCCATACAATTATTGGCGCGCCGTACGGTGAACCCGGCGGCCGGAGGGATCGATGGAATACAGGAAGTTGGGCGGATCGGGCCTGTTGGTCCCGGTCCTGGCTCTCGGCACGGGCACGTTTGGCGGCGGCAATGACTTTTTCAGGCACTGGGGAACGGTCGGGCCGGACGAGGCGACGCGGCTTGTCGACATCTGCCTCGAAGCCGGCCTCAACCTGTTCGATGCCGCGGACGTCTATTCCGACGGCCAGGCGGAGGAAATTCTCGGCCAGGCCATCGCAGGACGCCGCGATGCCGTGCTGATCTCGACCAAAGCCACCTTCCGCCACGGCGCGGCTCCGAACGACGTCGGGTCGTCCCGTTTTCATCTGCTGCGCGCCGTCGAGGCCAGTCTTCGCAGGCTGGGCACCGACTACATCGATCTGTTTCAGCTCCACGGCTTCGATGCGCTCACGCCCGTGGAGGAGGTCCTTCGCACGCTCGACGACCTGGTGCGCGCCGGGAAAATCCGCTACATCGGGGCCTCGAATTTCTCGGGCTGGCACCTGATGAAGTCGCTGGCGGTGTCCGACACGTACGGGCTGGCCCGCCACGTGGCGCACCAGGCCTACTACTCGCTGATCGGCCGCGAGTACGAATGGGAGCTCATGCCGCTCGCGGCCGATCAGCATGTCGCCACCGTGGTGTGGAGCCCGCTCGGATGGGCCCGCCTCACCGGCAAGATCCGGCGCGGCCACCCGAAGCCGGAAACGACCCGGCTGAAAGACCAGACCAATCTCGACAGTGGGCCGCCGGTCGCCGACGAGTACCTGTTTCGCGTGATCGACGCGCTCGACGCGGTTGCCGCTGAATCCGGCAGGACGGTCCCGCAAGTCGCGCTGAACTGGCTGATGCAGCGACCCACCGTCGCCACGATCATCATCGGCGCCCGCAACGAGGATCAGCTGCGGCAGAATCTGGGCGCGGTGGGTTGGACGCTGACCCCGGCCCAAATCGCCGCCCTCGACGCGGCGAGCGCGGTGACGCCGATCTACCCGTACTGGCATCAGCGCGGGTTCGCGGAGCGCAACCCCTTTCCGACCGCGTGATGTCCACCGCCTTCGACCTCGTCGTCGTCATCCCGGTCGGGCCGGGCGAGGTCCTCGACTTCGTCCTGGACACCGTACAGAGCGTCACCCACTACACCGGCGGGCCGACGAAGATCATCATCGCGGACGATTCGGGCAAGGGTACCGGAGCGTGGGTGCAGTCGAAGGTGGACGCTGTCGCGGTCGTGAAGACCCCCCGCAATCAAGGACTGCACGGCGGGCTCTACCTCACGCTGTCGCAGGCCTACCTGCACGCCAATCGCCACTACGCGTTCAAGGTGCTGCTCAAGCTGGATTCCGACGCGCTGGTGATTGGCCCGCACCCCGACCAGGACGCGATCAGGTTCTTCAGCGAACATCCCGATGTCGGGATCATCGGCCTCGTCGGTCATGGCACCGCACCTGACGTGGACGATCACCACTGGTCGAAAAGCCGCCTGCGCGAAGAGACTCACGGCCGCAGCTTTCTTCGCGATCCGATTCGCGGCATCTCACTCCGACGGCTGGTTCGCCGTGCGACCGCTAACGGCTTCCGTCCGGGCGACTACATTTACGGCGGCTCCTACTTCATGAGCGCGGCGTGCGTGCACAAGCTGGCAGCCGCGAACCTGCTGTTGCGGGGCGAGCTGGGCCGCAGCCTGCTGGAAGAAGATCATCTGTTTGGCATCCTCGCGAAGGCCGCGGGGCTGGAGCTGGCCGACTTCTGCAGCGGAGACCTGCCCTCGGCACTGGAGGCGAAGCGCCTGCCCTGCGCGCCCGAGGAGCTCGTCGCCAGGAACAAGAAGGTGACGCATTCGGTCAGGCGCTGGGAAGACCTCGATGAATCTC
>JBDTSX010000252.1:0-7263 GCA_039930925.1 Acidobacteriota bacterium
CGTAGGCGGTGATCCGATCGTACGGCGGCTTGACCAGGGGCAGGCCCTGCACCGAGGCGGCCGGCCCGCCGCCTCGTCCACCCGGGGCCCCGCCCCGACCCCGTCCGCCGGCCCCTCGGCCAGGCGCAGGTGGAAGCGGTCCCTCACCCGGATCGCCCGGCGGGACGATCGGCGCGGCACCGCGGCCGCCGGCGCCCGCCGCGCGCGCCTCGTCGGCGACGTAGCCCATGTCCGACTGCGCCGGGTTGGCCGGCACGATGCCGTTCAGGAAGACCGCGGTGTGCGAGTGGATGTAGAGGCGGTTCGTCTCCGGATCGAATGATCCGCCGGGCCAGTTCGCGCCGCCGGCATCGCTCGGCACCTGCAAGGTGGCCAGAGGACCATCGAGGCTGCTGAAGGCGGGCGGCGTGTAGAGCGGTCCGGTCCGATACCGCTTGACCACCTCCAGCGCTTCCGTGCGGAGCGCCGGCGTGAAGTCGATGAGATCGTCAACCTCCAGGCCCTGCCGATCGAACGGGCCGGGCCTGGTCGGAAAGGGCTGGGTCGCGCTGCTCTTCTCGTTCGGCACCGTGGACTGCGGGACCGCCCGTTCTTCGATCGGCCAGATCGGCTCCCCCGTTTCCCGGTTGAGCACGAACAGGAACGACTGCTTGGTGGGTTGAGCCAGAGCCTTGATCCGGCGCCCCTGAATCGTGACCTCGAACAGAATCGGCGCGCAGGGCAGATCGTAGTCCCACAGCCCGTGATGCGTCGTCTGGTAATGCCACCGGCGCTTCCCGGTCTTGAGGTCGAGCGCGACCAGGCTCTCGTCGAACAGCGTATTGCCGGGACGGTTGCCGCCGTAGTAATCCCCGGTCGGCATTTCGACCGGCACGTAGAGCAGGTTCAACGAGAGGTCGGCGCTCATCTGGGCCCAGACGCCGGTGTTGCCGTTCTTCAATGCCGAGCCCTCGTCCCAGGTGTCGTAGCCGAACTCGCCGGGCTTCGGAATGGTGTGGAATATCCACAGCCGCTTCCCGGTCTTGACGTCGAAGCCGCGCAGGTACCCGCGTGCATTGTTGACCGTCTTCGGCGCGCCTCCAGCACGGTGCGCGGCGCCGACGACCACCACGTCACCGGCGACGAGCGGCGTGGCATTGAGGCCGAGCTCCGCCGTGACGAGATCCAGTTGCTGATCGTTTTCGAGCTTGAGGTCCACGACACCGGCCTTGCCGAAACTCGCGACCGGCATACCGGTTGCGGCATTGAGCGCAATCATCCGGTAGCCGGGGGTCACGTAGATGATGCGTCGATCGGACCCGTCGGCGCTGGACCAGTACGATACGCCGCGACCGGCGCCGTTGCGCGGGGCGTTCTGCCCGCGCGGCCCTTCCTCCTCGGCATGCATCCAGAGCATTTCTCCGGTGGCGGCGTTGAGCGCGACGACCGCGCGCCGCGTGCCGGCGGTGGTGTAGATCACCCCTCCGACCATTAGCGGCGTCGCGGAGTACAGCGTGTCGGGACGCGGCCCGAGGAAATCGGTGTTGAGCCGCCAGGCGATCTGCAGCTTCGAAAAGTTGTCGCCGTTGATCTGATCGAGCGGCGAATACCGCAGGCTGGCGAGATCGCCGCCGTAGGTCTTCCACTCGACCGAGGCGGTCGCGCCGGCCGGTGCGCCGCGACGCACGTCAGGTGCGGCAGCGGGACCGGTGGGAGACACCGCGGCCGCCTGCCGATCGCGGCTGAAGCTGATGTTCGCGAGCGCACTGCGATCGGGCGGGAGCGGCGTGGCGCCGGCGGGCAGGCCATTACCCCGCAGAATGTAGGCCAGGAGATCCGCGTACTGTTTCGCGGTGAGACTTCTCGGCTGGGTCGGAGGCATCGACTCGATCTTGTCGAACAGCCGATCGAGCGTGGCCGCTTTCCACCGCTCGCTGAACGTGCCGCCGGCGAGTGCAGGAGACTGTTCCATGCCGGCGAGGTCCGCGCCGTGGCACTTCGAACAGTGCTCAAAATAGGCGGCCTCGCCGCTGCTTGCCTGCGCATCGGAGTAGACGCCGGTCGATGCGGACTTCGGCGCGCCGGCAGCCGCCATCTGAGCGGCGGAGACAGATATCGTGACGATCAGCCAGATCAACATGTCAGGAGGAGGCGTCGGCGAGACGAAGCGATCCCGGAACCTCGCCGGCGCCGCTTGAGTTCTACCGTAGTGTTTGCGGCGGCGTCAACCTGATTGGCTCAGCCCGTTCCTGAACAATGGCTGTAGCCCAAGCGTCAGCCAATGATCTTCGTGGGGGCCCGAACGGAGAGGCCGCGTCGCTTCACGGATACGCTCAACTTTCGCGACGGCTTGGATTCTGTCGCGCCGGCGTAGACGATGGCGCGCTGGTTGAGGAGATCCTCGGCCACCGCTGCGAGCGCCTTGGTCAGTCCGGTGGCAACGCTGAGCTCGTGGCGGCGGCCGCCCGACTGCTTGGGACCCTCGCCGAGCACCGCATTGCGGTTCTGCTGGTCCACCACCCAGTCGTCACCCTGGGCGTCGCCGCTCTCCACGACCGCCCGGTTCATCCGCCGCAAGGTCGGGGTCCCCACCGCCACGACGTGCAGTGCCGCATGGCTGCGCTCGAGCGCCGCGAGAATGTCGCTCGCGGACTTGTGGCTGCGGGACTCCTCCCCTTCGAACGTGACCACGACGATCGACGGGTTCGCCGCCTCGCGGCGAGTCAGTTCGTCGGCAGCATCCGCGATGGCGCTGAGGAGCAGTCCGCCGGACGGACCGGCGCGCCAGACCAGGCGCTGGATGCCGGCGATCATCGCCGGTGCACTCGCCGTGTAGTCGAACACCTTGACCACAGTCGGCACCACGCTCACCAGCGAGACTTCGGCACGCCCCTGCATACCCTGGATGAATGTGGCCAGCGCGGACCGAATCTCGTTGATGTCCGAGCCCTTGTCGTCGAGGAGCACGGCCACCGACACCGGTCCGGTCAACGGCTCCACCCGCAGGACCTCGCGGCTCTTGCCGTCCTCCTTCACCTCGAAATCGGCCGGCGTCAGCTCGGGAAGCAGCGTTCCCTTCTCAGTGCCCACCGTCACTCGAACGGTGCGCGTCACTGGCGCAGACGACGGGGATTGACCGCCGGCGGCGCTGAGGCCCTGCACCGGCGCTCCCCGGACGAGAGCGGAGGCACACAGCAGGAGAACAGAAACGGCCGCGGCGCGCTTGATGGCGCCGGGACGGCGCGGACGCCGAAACTTCATGCGCGACCTCCCGACGGGTACACCGCCACTCATGCAAATCGACAGAGGTACTCAAGCCTTCTGTGGCGTCCGGCTTCAGCCGGACGGTTGCGATGCAGTGCCTGATCCGAGCCGAATCGCAGCGACGCCGCGGGAGCCGAGTCGATTGTTCGACCCGGCTCCCCAGATAGCAGACTGAGGCCCTCGCTGGGCCCGGAGGCGCGCTAGAACGTGAACCGGATCGCCGCCTGCATGATCCGCGGGTCGCGCGCTGACGTCGCCTTGCCGAAATTCAGGTTCACCTGGTCGCCGGCCGGGTTGAACTGGGCGGTGGTGTTGATGTTCGACCAGTTCACCGTGTTGAACAGGTTGTAGATCTCCCACCGGAACTGCATCCGTCGGCCACTGACTCGGAAGTTCTTGAACATCGACAGGTCGGTGTTTCGAATCCAGGGCAGGCGAAAGAAGCGCGACGGCGCATTGCCGATATCCAGCCGCCCGGCGGGACGCGCGAACGCCGCCCAATTCAGGTAGGAGCCGGTGCCGTTCGGGTTCGGATCCCGATTGTCGCCGCTCAGTGGATCGGCGCCGGTCATGACGATTCGCCCGGCGTTGTTGTTGCCTGTAGGCCCCCCTCCGAAGAAGTCAAAGTTATCGGTCGTCGTGAAGGTCACGCCGGCCCAGTCGCCGGAGACGAACGCGGTGTTGCCCGACAACTGCCATCCGTCGAGGATGCCGCGGGTGGCGATGTTGTTCCACAGATGGCTGCCGTCCGGCACATCCCAGGTGTAGCTGATCGTCAGGTTGTGCAGCTGCGTGCCGGCGGTCGGCGCCTTGGTGAACCACTCCTCCGTCCGGTATGGGCTGGTCACGCGGGTGTCGTACCCCTTGGCGAGCGTGTAGGCGAGTGCGAACTGCAGGCCGGCGATGTAGCGGCGGTTGACCTGTACCTGCAGCGAGTTGTAATCGGTCTTGCCGGTGTTCTGGCGAATCGCGATGGTGCCGAAGCCGCGGTAGGGCCGCAGGAAATCAGCCGGCAGGACCCCGCCCGTCGCCGGGTTGATGTTCTGCGGATTGACGTCGATGAAGTTGGTGCCATACGGGAGGTCATTGATGTTGTAGCTGACCTCGATGTTCCGGGTCCGGCTACCCGCGTAGGTGACGTCGAGCACGGTGCCCCAGCCGATCTCGCGCTGGAGGCCGAACGAAAAGTTCAGGCTCTTCGGCGTGGGCGCGTCGTGCTGGAGCCCGAGCACGCCGCCGCTCGGCCGGACGTCGAAGGCCGCGGCCGATTCCGGGCCGAACATCTGGTCGATGGTCGAGTAGCGCAGGACCGGGTTGCTCTGTGCCGGGGGATTGCGGGCCAGGTTGTCCAGCCCATTCGCGTTCACGAACGGGTTGTGGTACCGGCCGATGCTCGCGTGCAGGGAGCTCTTGCCGCTGCCGGTGATGTCCCACGCGAGGCCGGCGCGGCCCTCGGGCTGGATGCCCTGGTTGACGCGGAAGCCGGTGCCATAGGTGTCCCACTCGTCGTTGGTCACCATGCCGTTGTACGGATTGCCGGTGCCCAGCACGAAGCCGCCGACGTAGACCGCCGGCTTGATTTCTCCGGTGACCGGGTTCTGCGCGCGTTGCGCGCCGTTGACGACGACCGGCTGATAGAGCAGCGGCGAGCCGCCCGGGACGTAGCGCGCGGGATCGAACGAGGACGACTTGGTCTCCTGACCCGAGGCCCAGGCCTGATACCAGAGAAAGCGCACGCCGTAGTCGAGCGTCAGGTTGCTCCTCGGCTTCCACGTGTCCTGCACGTAGCCTTCCGCGGTCGGGCGGCGGCCGCGCACGTCGGCGAAGCCGTCCGTCTCGGTGTAGGTGGTGAAGTTGCCGAGCAGTGCGTTCGAATAGGCGAAATTCGTGTCGAGCGGGTTGTTCGCATCGACGCCGAAGTTGTAGTCGCCTGACCACGACCCGCCGCCGACGCCCCCCTTCCCTTCCGAATTTCGCGTGTCGTCGTAGTAGAGGCCGGTCTTGAGCGAATGACGGCCGCGCAGGTAGGTCAGGTTCGACCGGACCGACGACAGCCAGCCCACCCCCCTGTCGATCAGGCGCGTGTCATAGGTGAAGTTCGGCGACCCCCCCGGCACGTTGAAGGTGACGCGCGGCAGCACGCTGCGCGGGTTCAGATCGGGATGGAACTGCGGAACGGTATAGCCGGCGACCTGGCGGTTGGTCTTGTCCCACTCGGTTTCACTCAGCGGGAAGAACACCTCGGTCTGCCGGCGCGATCCGAAGTCGGTGTCCCAGACCATGTTGGTGCGCAGCACCTTGGTGTAGTTGCCGGTGAAACCGCGATCGGTGTTGGTGTAGTGCGCCTTGAACCATTGCCAGTTCGACGGGCCGGCCGGAATGCGCGTGCCGCGCTGATCCTGCACCCAGTCCTTGAAGGTGAAGGAGAGGCTGTCGTGCGAGGTCGGCCGCCAATCGACGCGGGCGACGTTGTTCAACTTGGGATTGTCGGTGATCTCTTCGGAGTCGTAGTTGTAGTTCCCCGCCGTGGTCCGCGGGTCGTACTCCGGCAGCGGCATCAGCTTCAGCATGGCCTGCATCTGGTTCGGATTGATCAGCGATGCCGGGATGATGTTGCCGTCGAAGCAGCCCGGCCCTCCGGTCACGGCGTTGCACGCCAGCCCGACCTTCCGCGGATCGCGGATGTTGATGAGCCGCCCCTGCGCGTCAAAGGTCTGCGAGAAGTCGCCGTTGCGCTCGAGCGCCGACGGCATCCGCCAGGTCTGCACGCTCTGCGGACGTTTCACGAGCGGCGCTTCCACCGAGTAGAAGAAGAAGAGCTTCTTTTTCCCGGGCATCACCGGACCGCCAATGGTGCCGCCGTAGGTGTTGAAACGGTACTTGGGCGGGAACGGCTCGATGCCGTTGAGCCGCTGCGAGCGGGCCCTGAAGAACTCGATGCTATTCAGCTTTTCGTTGCGGACGTAGTAGTAGGCGCTGCCGCGATACTCCGAGGTGCCGCCGCGCGTCACGATCTGCAGCTGTGAGCCGCCCGACTGGCCGTACTCGGCGCGGAACGAGTTGTTCAGCAGGCGCACTTCCGCAATCGCGTCGAGGTTGACCATCTGGGCCTGCATGCCGCTGTTGCCGACTTCGTTGGCAATGACGCCGTCGACAATCACCTTGCTCCAGTCGGCGGGCAGGCCGCCGACGCTCGGGACATCGACGCCGAACGAGCCCCCCATCGAGTCGACCGGCGCGGTGTAGCGGACGCCGGGCAGCAGCCGCATCAGCGACGTCACGTCGCGGCCGAGCACCTGGATCTGCTCGATCTGCGTCCGAGTGATGACGCCGCCATGCTGGGTTTCTTCGGTGTTGACGTGCGCGCCGGTGGCCTGGACGCTGACGGTGTCCTGCAATCCGCCGACCGCCAGCGGCAGCGAGCCGACCGAGATGCGGTCGCTCGAGCTGAGGACCACCCCTTTGCGTTCGAACGTGCCAAATCCCTGCAACTCGACCCGCACGGTGTAACTGCCCGGCGTCAGGCTGGTAACCTGGAACGTGCCGCGGACCGCGTCCGTCGTGGTGACGCGGGTTTCGTTGGTGCCTTCATGAACGACGCTGACCGACGCGCCGGGCACCACCTGCCCCTGCGGATCGACCACGGTCCCCGAGATCGAGCCGCTGGCGGTCTGGGCGAGAACGGAGCGGGAGAACGTCAGCGCCGCGACGACAGCCATGGGAACGGCGAGCGCGCGCAGACGGCCAAAACGAACACTCAACATGCAGCCTCCTTCAAATCGCAACGAGCAGGACTCGCGTAACAGCCGTCGAGCAAACGTTCGGGTCGGCGGCACGGCATGACTGTCAACTCGATGTTCGAATCGGTGGGGATGCTATCTCCGGGCCTGGCGGAAGTCAACGCTTTTGCCTTTACTTTACCGTTAACTCTTGGCCGCTTTCGGCCTCCCCTGTGACCGCCCCTGGAAGTGATACCGGCGGCGTGTCCTTCCGTCTGAAGGCGGAAGCCACGAGGTCACT
>JBDTSX010000253.1:0-7243 GCA_039930925.1 Acidobacteriota bacterium
GCTGTAATCTCCCGTAAATCGTTGACCCTCAGAGAGTAAAACAGTCTAAATCCACGTGTTTTCAGGTCGTGCCCACCGCGGGCGTGCGCGTCATCGCGAATGCCCTCCGTCGTGCTGCCGCACACGGCAACAGCTAACCGATAGCTAACGAACTCGGTAGTAAGAGGCAGTACTCGCGTTAGACTGACCCCCTCCTGAGACGCCGGCAGACCAATGAAACCTGCCAAAAAAGCACGCCGTTGGAATAGACGGGATCCGGCGAGCCGAACCCCGTCATCCACTCCAATCTTCAAAACCCCAATAAAAGCGCCTGTTTTTGCCCCTCTCCGGGCCGTTTGCTCACGGATTGCTCACGGCGTGAAGGATGGCCCCCATTGTTGCCGCCGCCTGCTGCTGCATGTCGGGCAGGACGTGCGCGTACGTGTTCCAGGTGATCTCGACACTGTGTCGGCCGGTCGCTTCTCCGTGAACCAGTTCTGAGGCGGGCATCAGCGGCCCGCTTCCGCCGCCTCGAGCACCGTGGCGTCGGCAGCGCGGGCGGGCTCCGGGACGCTAGGCTGCCTTCCGAGAAGGGCGCGCGCATCCCGCTGCTCGACGAGCCGCTGGACGTCAGCGAGATCAAACAGGCGAACGCCGCCGGCGGTGCGCACCGCGCGGAGACGGCCACTGCCTTCCCAGACCCTCACAGTTTCGGGCGCGACGTTGAGGATTCTGGCCGCTTGACTGGTGAGGATCAGGACCGGACTCGCGCTCGATGCGGTCGTTCGTTTCTGCATGCGCTGATCATGCAGACCTCGTGATGCCGTAAAAAGGGACTTCGGCGGGGGATGCCGTTGTCCCTATTTCTTGTTCGCCCGGCGTCGGGGCGCTCTCCCCGTTCGCGGACGTCCTGGCCGTGAGGGCCGGAGTCGTAACCCGATCAAGTGCGCGAGGCGGAGAATGGACTTGGTAACCGTGCCATAAGAGTCACTATGTCGGCCGTCCGCCTTCGCGATCTCTGCCGCAGACTCGCCACGCAGTTGAAAACGAATCAGCCAGTCGATGTGGCGGGGCAAGGCCGGCGTGGAGGCTTGCAAAGCAGCTGAGAAACCCTCGCGGTGGGCGCAGTGCTCGAGACGTTGACGTCTGGCTTCGTAGTGCTCCGCCGCCCGGCAAAGAAAGTGCTCTTGTGATTCGGCGAGCGGATCTGCGGAGATCCGAGCGAGCACGATGGGGTCGTCCGCCAGCTGTTCTTGAAGGTACGTCGCTCGGTAGGATTCATCGACCCTGTCTTCCAGACTCTGGCGAAGATGATCGGGCGTCAACGCGTCGAGTTCGCGCAGGTCGCCCAACCATGCCGGCGCTGGCGAGGGTGCAACGCTTGAGGTAACCCACAACGACCGGTGGATCAGTTCCTCGCGTTCGGCCTGGCTGCACTTACCGGCAAACGCGACAATCTCCCCGGCGTACTGCTGCATCGCCGGGAGGTCGACTCTCCACCGGGCAACCCACTTGCCGACGTCACCCAGGTCACCGGCGAGCAGATCCCGGATTGCTTGGTCGGGGAGCGCGTACATGGCCGCGATGACAAACCTCGCCGTTGCTGTTGCTGCGTCCCTCTTGGGATGTCGGATGGGTACTGCGGAGCGCGCCTTTGCCACCGGTCCCTCACCGCCGCCCTGAGAAGGAGTTGCCGCCGCCGGGCAGGGTCCCCGGCGTGTCCCCCGATGTGATCCGGCCGGAACAGATCAGGGTGAGGCGGCGCGACTAGTTTATACCCGCAAAAACCCGATGACAGTACTGGTCGTTGACGTTCTGAACATACATATGTATATCCATGTAGTGACGTCCGCGCGGAAGATGTATACGTTCTGGATTGATGGCGATTTGGCCGCAGGGCTGAAGGCCGTGAAGGAACGGGATGGCGTCTCCGAGAGCGAACAGATTCGACGAGCCGTCCGCGCGTGGCTCGTCGCCAAGACCAAGAAGAAGTCGGCCCCCCGTCGCGCGCTAACGCGGCGGAAGGCCTGAGCAGATCAGCGGAGCTAACCCGCCGACGCGCCTGCTGCGGATTCTAGCAGTAGTCACGCCGGCCTCGTTCGAGAGGCCACCATGTCCACCACCATCAAGCGCGTCGGCATTTACGTACGCGTTTCCACCGTTGACCAGACCTGCGATAACCAACTGCTCGAGCTCCGGCGTTACGTCGAGGCGCGCGGCTGGACGGCCGTCGAGTACGTCGACACCGGCGTCCTCGGGCGCTAAGGATCGCCGCCCCGCGCTCGACGAGCTCACCGCGGCCGTGAAGCGCCACCAGGTGGACTCCGTCGTCTGCTGGCGCCTCGATCGCCTCGGTCGCAACCTCCGACACTTGGTCCTGCTGCTCGACGAATGGCAGGGCCGCGGCGTGGCGTTCATCACGCTCGGCGAGGGCATCGACACGAGCACCGCGGCCGGGCGCCTCGTGGCCGGCGTGCTCGGATCGATCGCGGAGTTCGAGCGGGCGCGCATGCAGGAGCGCATCCATGCCGGCCTGCGACGGGCGCGGGCGCAGGGCACGAAGCTTGGTCGCCGCGTGTCGAGCGCCGCCCGCGGCCTGGACGAGTGTGCCGGCCTCTCGCATGCGGCCGCGGCGGTGCACCTCGGCGTCTCCGTCGCGACCGTCAAACGCTGGCGCCGCGCCGCCCGGCAGAAGGGGTCAGAATCCCTCCCGGCCGTCGCGTGACTTTCGCCCCGGATTCATTGCGGCGCGCACGGTCACTCCGGCAAGGTCGCAACCATTTGATTCTGCTCTTCGTGAAGTCTTACTTCTTTGGCGGAGTGATGACGTTAAGGAGTGCAACCGATACGAGGACTTTCGCATTTGAGGGTTCAGCGCAAAACCCGTCGATCTTCGCAATCACTTGAGCCATCGTCAGATCCGCTCGAAGCACTTCAGCGCGCCGAGTCGTCTAATGCTCGAACGAGTCGGTGTTTTGCTCGGCCTCAAGGACGGAAAAATCCGCGTGTGTTCCGATACGGACCACGCCACCACCGCACACGCCTTGCACCCACGTTGGTTTCCCAGCCCGTTAATGCCCGTCGCGTGAATACGTTAACCCGTGAGCGCCCTTGGCCCTGCACTCTGGCGTTCCAATTGCGTTAGCTCTCTGCAGCGCCTTCCGGGCCACGTTTGTGGCCGAGAGCATCCAGAGGAGTCCAGTCCAGTGATTTATTTCTTCGCTCGAGAGCACGAGTTCATACAGTGTGAGATCTACCCAGGCACGCCGCACGTACTCACGATCATTAAACCCGATGGCGCGGAGCAGACGGAGCACCTTGCATGCTCCGACCGAATGCGGGCGCGTTGGCGCGAGGTGATCCGGCAGCTCACCGGCGAAGGCTGGCGGGGGCCGCTCGGGCGCGACGCTCGCAGTTGACCTGGCGGCTTCCATGACTCCCCTGCCCGGACAGCCGACCGTTTTCTGGCGAGAGTCCAGCGTATATTGCGAGCGCGCGGGTGACTCGTCACGATGAACGTTGCGTCTCTGCGTTGGGAGCGTGACGGTTGAAGAACGCGTCAGTGCTGGCATCTCACCCCTGCCGCCGATCGCGCACCAGGGGCGAGAGAACGTCACGAGCGTTCTTGAGGATCAGGAACCGGCTCGGCCTCAGGACGACCGTCGCCGCGATGACATAGGGGCTATGTCTGGGCACCCCGCGTCTTCCTGTCGAAGGAGGATACGCTGGGCCATCACGCTGGCAACAATTATACGTCGTCAGATTTATGCGAATGAGGACTTAGTCCTAGAAACGCGAGAGCTGTCACACGGCAGAGCTTTTGCGGACACGATAACTGCTCGGCTCCTCTGAACCACCGACCCGCGAAACAGTTGGCGTCGGAGCGGATGACGACCCGCCGCCACGCGGATCGGATGGCGGAGCTGAGCGCAAAAGGCACCCTTCGGACGAGGTTTACTGTGAGTTTTGACAGCGGGCGGAACAGGTTTTCAGCGCTAAACACGATTCGGCAGGAGCCCACGGCGTCGGCGCAGCCCCAGCAGCGTCACCAGCCTCAGTATCCTTCGTGCGACTCGTGCGGGTTGCCGCTCACGGTCGGCATCGCCCACGGGAACGACGCCGGGTGCATCGCGGCGCTGCGGCTCGCCATCCAGTACGAGAAGGTGAACCGCCAGGCGCGCCAGCCGGCACCGCAGGACCGCGCCCGACTCGCGAGCTGAGACCGTCTCAGCCAAGGGCCGCGCGCCTCGGCGACACCCCCGTGACGTCACCATCCCGTCGCGATGCCAGCACCCCTTGGGCGTGAGCGACGTGAGCCACGGCATCACGATGACGTTTGCGGGCGGTTTGTGACGCCAGCCTCGCCGGGAACGGCCTCCTGAAGAACCGAGACGGCATGGGAACGGCGTTCATACGATAGCGGTGCGCATTCGCAACACGGGTCGCGCCAGTGCGCTGATCGGAGGGCGCACGATCGTTGTGCGCAACTGAAGCGCAGCGGTCTTCTCGACGTGCATGGTGGCCTCGGTGTCGTGTTTGGTTGGTGTAGGTGCGGGTCGGTCTGGACGCCACAAATGGTTGCGTCGTGGCGCCTGGCCCGCTGACCGGGTCACAATCAACCGGTTCCGACCCCATCGGCCGAACCGGTGCAATCGTCGAAATCAGGCGCAAGCCTGACAGCCAGCCGCGGGGGGTTCTGACCCCATCCACACCAGCGAGGCGACGGCGAACGGCTCGGCGACTCACTCGCGCGGAGTTCGAGCGGGCCCCGGTGGTCGGGTTAGTGGATCTTCTCCTGACCCGTTCCCGTGACTGGGCGATTCACACGCTTAAGCAGGATCGCTGTGCGATTGTCGACCGCCTCGCGTGCAGCTTCGATACGCGTGATGAGCGCGGCGAGTCGCTCACGCGCCGCACGAACCTTGATGAGAAGCACTTGGACCCGGGCCAAGTCGGCGTCTCTCCACTCGTCCATCCTGGCGCATTCGCAAGCATCCTGCCGGGGAGTGAGCGGATCAGCGCAATGGCGTCTGCATCCCGCCCGATATACTGTCGAGCGGACGCCGAATCCGGTGGTTGGTCAGTTTCAAATTCCGGGTAGCGGCACTAGTGTTCTTTAGGCAACCAGAATTGTGGGTCAATTTCTGTGAACAGGAACATCTCCATCTGCCACGCCCAGTGACGCTTGTCGGGCGCCGAGGCGAAGCTGTGGAGGAACGTGCTGGATCTGCCTCGGTACACTCTACGCAGGGCATTGTATTTTCGGACCAGGCCTCTGCCTTGATGGATCGCGGACTGAAGCTCTGTATACCGATACGCAATCGCGCGTTGCTCGTCCGCGGTCAGGGGCCTCAACCTGACAGCCCGACGATCTTCGCGACTGACCACACGTGATTCGCAACGCCGGCTTCCATTACTGGCGTCACGCGGAGCGTCTGCGGCATGCGGCCAAAGTGGTAATACATGAAGCTCAGCGTGGATCCGGCGCCCGCATCTGCTGCTCTTCGCAGTAACTCTCCATCGTGAAATCTTCCGGCCAGTCGGCCTTGCACGCATTCCGAATCGCCCGGCCCGCGGCCGTCCTCAACACGTCGTGCGACCACAGCTGCGACACCGCTGATTTTTGTTGTGCGCGGCAGACCTCCTGGGCCGACAGATTCGCCGGCCATTTCGCCGTACAGATGGTGCCGATGGTTGCCGCCGAGGCGTCAGGCGTCGGAATGATCACGACAGTCCCTAGAGCCGTCCGCGCGGCGTTCTGCGCGTTTCTCAGCGCCTCGATCGCCGTGGTATCCAGATCGCTTGACGCAAACGTTACGGTGGTCCCTGATGCGAGTGTTGCGACGGCCGTGCCCTCAGTTCCGACCTTCCACGATTGAACCTTGAGTACCACGAACGGGGGAGGTTCGCCCGCCGCGACGGTCCTCGCCGTGACCTTGGCGGCGTAGGCCTGTTGCATCGCAGCCGGGTCCGCAGCGATCGACGGCTTGACAACCTCTGGCGCCGGCGTCGGCGTCCAGGTCGTCGCCGGTGGCGCGCTCTGACCTGGCGCTTTCCGGTCGTACGGCTTGACGACCGTGCCGTCTTTCTTCGTGTAGCCCTTCACGTGGACGGTCTTTTGGCCGGCGATGACGGACGGCGGTGCGGCGGCCGCGAGGGCCCACACCGCGACCAGAGGGACGAGGAGACGCTGCAGTCTGCGAAGTAGTATCGTCACGTTTTCCTCTTGAGGGTGAGCGATGAGGGCGCGCGCCGCGAGCAAGGGAGTATACCCTCGGTGGCCTCAGGGACGGGGCGCACCGCGACTGGCCATTGTGCGAACTTCCGCCTTCAGTCGGAACGCAACGCCGCGGGCCGAGTGACTCGCGGTTCAAGGGTTCGGCCTCGCCACAGCCCGGGCGAGCTCAGGTTTTCTCAGGTTCGCTGCCCACTCATCCTCGATCCTCGCTGTCCATGGGGTACAGCCGCGGCACGGGCCGAAAACCATAACAAAAGCTAACAGGCCAGAAGAGTCCAGGGTCCGGCTTCAGAGGTGCGCCTGTGCCCGGTATGATGCCGCGCATGGTCGACCAGTTCCGCGGATTCGGGAGCCTCAAGACGCCGCAGGATCAGCTCGCGAAGGTGCAGCGGACCCTCGCGCGCCTACAAGGCCGGCCCACGGATTCTGACATCGCGTCCGATTTCTTCATCAACGCCAACAACTTGGTCGACTGGGTATATCCCGGAAAGCCCAAGCCGGCCGCTCGCAAAACGCTCGAGCAGGAACCTCTGTTAGAGCTCGTTTCCCACATCGCCAATCGATCCAAGCATTGGGTCGTTACCCACTCCGTGCATCGGTCCTTCAAGGATGCGGAGACGCGGCCCCCCGTTTACGATGCAGACGTCTTCGATCCGGCGGTCTATCAAACAGAGCCAGAGTTAGTCGTGTTGCTAAAAGAGCCGACCGCAGGATATCGGGACGAAATTCGCGTCCTCGATCTGGCAGCCGACGTCGTGGCGTGGTGGGAGAACTGGTTCGTGTCGAACCCGTAAGCGCGAGCTCCCCGCCGTGGCGCATGGGGTCGATCCGCCGCCGAGCGACCGGATCCCAACATTTCCCAACATCACAGCAGGCGACGCAGCGCCGGACACTCGGCGAGGAGCGCGGCGCGCCGGGCGCTGAGGTGCCGGTTGATGACGTGCGCCCGGGCTCGGGCCTCCGCAACCGCACGCCGGTGCTCGAGCGAGTAGCGACCGTGCTTCCACCTGGCGCGCCGGCTGCGCT
>JBDTSX010000254.1:0-7208 GCA_039930925.1 Acidobacteriota bacterium
CGATCTGGGCGACGAACATCATCCGGTACATGTGCGCCCACGAGACGTGGTTCTCCTCGACGGCGAGGTCTTCGGGCCGGCGAAGCATCAGGTAGCAGACATACGCCCCGTACAGCGTCATCACCGCGGAGAGCGCATACAGCAGGCCTGGATTGCCGGTGAGAATCCCGCTGCGCGTGCCGATCGCAATCATCGCGAACGGGACGATGAAGGATGGCGAGATCATCCAGGCCGCCCGGCGCACGCCGTAGATGATCGGCAGCGTGCGGCAACCGCCCCGCGCATCCCCTTCCATGTCGGCGAAGTCCTTGGTCGTCGACGCGCCGAGCAGGAACAGGCCGAAGATGGATCCGATGAACCACGGCTCGAAGCCGGCGATCGTCTTCACTGCCGACCATCCCGCCACCTTCAACAGCACGCCGCGCGGAATGGCGATCGTGACATTGGCCCAGATCCCCAGCCGCTTGGTGCGTGGGGGCGGCACCGAATACAGCACGGTGATCGCGGTCGCGAGGAGGACGATCCAGAAGCATTCGTGGCGGCCGCCAGGGGACACACCCCACGCGAGGGCGAGCGCGATCACATAGGCAACGAGCGTAAACCGCCAGGCCTCGGCGATCGACAGACGTCCCGACGGCAGCGGCCGTTTCGGTTTGTTGATCCGATCGATCTCGAGATCGTAGATCTGGTTCAGCGCATTCGAGGCGGCGTTCAGAACCGCTGCCATGACCAGGCCGATACACGGATACAGCAGGAGGGCCGGGCTCCATGTCTCGGGCGGCGCCGCGCCGGCGGCGGTGGCTGCGCCGGATGCCACACCGAGTGCCGGTGCCAGCAGCGTGAACGGACGCGAGAACTCGAGGAGCAGCACACCGCGCCGGCTGGTCATGCCAGCATCCCCGCGATGCAAATCGAGGCACCGGCGGCAATCGCCGTGTTGAGAAAATTCAGGACGTCGTTGTTGAGAATGCCCCGTTCCTCCAGGGTCGCGCCGAGCAGGCTCTCGGCGAACGCCCCAATCGTGGCGCCGGCAACGACCGCCAGGAGCATGCGGCCGGGTACGAGACCGGCGGCGACGCCGATCGCCCCGAGGACCAGCGCGCCCAGCAGGCCCGCTGCCGTCCCTTCGATGGAGATCGCCCCTGAGGTTCCGGCCGCCACCCGCCGCAGCGTCGGCACCAGAAATGTCCGTCGTCCCCACGCCTTTCCGATCTCGCTGGCAACCGTGTCGCTGCCGCCGGCCGCCAGCGCCGCGACACACGCGAGCCGCGCGGGTCCCGCGGCGTAGCTGGTGGCCGCGAGCACGGCCGCCGCCGCAGCGATGCCGGTGTTTGCGAACGCATTCCCTGCGCCGCGCCGGCCGTCTCGCTCCTCCGCGATTCCCAACTCTGTCTTCCGGCGCAGCCCGACGCGCGAGGTGAGCACCGCGAGACCGAAGGTGGCGAGCAGAAGGCCCCAGCCGCCCCACCCCGTGGTGAGCAGGATCGTCACGCCGAGGAGCGCACCGCAGCTGGCGCCCGGGATCGTCACGGTTCGCGCGAAATATCCTGCCGCCGCCACCGCCACGTTGGCGGCGATCGCCGCGACGAGCCTGCCGGCTCCCGTGCCAACCAGATCGGCTACGAGGTCCTCGTTGATGAGGGAGGTCCACCAGAGAACGGCCGCGGCGGTTGCCGGCACCGACAGGTTGTCGTTCAGTGTGATGGGAATGGTTTCAACCGCGGCCGCCGCGGCCGCCGCGACGAACGGCATCGCCACCGAGAACCACACATACGGGGGAGGCACGATCACCGGCCGGCACCACCAGCAGAGCGCCGCCGCCGCCGCGCCTCCGAACAGCACGAACGCGGCGCTTCCCGCGACCGACTTGTCGCGGTTCCAGGGAATCCGCGGGCTGACGATACGGCGGCCGGCCACGGTGGCCATTCCGTCGCCGAAGGCCAGTACGCCCCAGGCGGCAGCGACGATGTCACGGCGATCGGGCACGGCGAGGAGCAGAAGCAGGATGACGAGAGGGTAGAGCGTGATGCCGGAGGCGAACCGGTGCGCGGCCTCGTCCGGCCGATACAGCCGCGGCCCGGCGATGCGCGGAAGCGCGTAGAGGTTGAAGGCGAGCGCGGCCCCTGCGAGCACTGCCGCTTCCCACCAGGTCAGGAACCGCAGCAGCACCGCGCAACTCCCGAAGGCGACGTGCACCAGTTTGCGGACATCCTCCGAGAAACGCGGCGCGCGGCTCATGGCCCGGCGGTGTGCCGCCGCCAGTAGTCGAGCAGGTCGTCGAGAGTGCGCGCGATCGGGATCTGCGGCCGCCAACCCGCCTCGGCGGCGATCCGCGACGGGTTCCCGGCGATCACCGGATTGTCGCTGGGCCTGAGCCGCGCCGGATCGATCTCGATGCGGATCGTCGTGCGCGATCGGTCCACCAGCGCATCGAGCAGATCGCGGACCCGATATGCCTGTCCAGAACAGACGTTGTACGGGCGGCCCGGCTGCCCGTCGCGGACGAGCATCCGGTACGCGCGCACCGTGTCCCGGACATCGGTGATGTCGCGCCGCGCTTCCAGGTTGCCGACGCGGAGGACCGGCTCGCGGAGCCCCGCTTCGATCTCGGCGATCTGCCGTGCAAAGCTCGACGTGACGTAGGTCGGCGCTTGCCGCGGGCCCGCATGATTGAACGGCCGTACGATGAACACTGCGGCGTGCCGGGCGCGCAGCGCGAGCCGTTCCTGAGCGAGCTTGCTGACGCCGTACGGGTCCGACGGGCCGAGCGGATCGTCCTCCCCAATCGCCGACATGGAGGCGCGGTAGACCAGGGCGGAGCCGGTCACCAGCACCGGGCACTCCAGACCTGCCTCCCGCACTCCTTCGAGAACGTGGTGCGTGCCGAGGACGTTCACTCGCAGTGCCCGTTCGGGCTCGGCCCACGATTCAGCGACGTGCGCGATGCCGGCGCAGTGATAGATCGCGGCCGGCCGGAGCGCCGCCAGCTCGCGCGCCACGGCCGAACGATCGAGGAGGTCGATCGCGTTCCATCGGACGCGTCGGTCCGGCGTGGCGGGACCGAGGCCGCCACGGTGCGACCATGCCGCAACCGCCGGCTCGTTCTCGAGCAGGTGCTCGATCAGGTGGCTGCCCGCGAATCCCGCGGCGCCGGTGACGAGGGGGGGGCCAGCCACGGCGGACGCTAGGCGCGCCGCTCGCCGTACTGCGCGTTGTAGTACGCACGAAAGGCGGGATCCGCATCCTTGATCGGGCGCCACCACCACGGGTTCTGCTCGTACCACGCGACCGTCTCGCGCAGCCCGGTCTCGAATGGCACCTCTGGCGCCCAGCCGAGCGCCTGCAGTTTCGTGGTGTCGACCGCATAGCGCCGGTCGTGGCCGGGACGGTCGGGGACGGGGCGAATCAGCGATTCCGGCTTGCCGGCAAGCTCCAGGATCCGCCTGGTCAGATCGACGTTGCGGACGTGATTGCCGCCGCCGACGTTGTAGACCTCTCCGGAGGTCCCGGACTGGACCAGCAGATCCAGCGCGCGGCAATGATCCGACACGTGCAGCCAGTCGCGCTCGTTCAGCCCGTCGCCGTACAACGGCACCGGCACGTCGTCGATCGCGTTCGTGATGAAGAGCGGAATGACTTTCTCGGGAAACTGATACGGTCCGTAGTTGTTGGACGCGCGGGTCACGATCACCGGCACGCCGTAGGTCGCCCAGTAGCTGTAGGCGAGCCGATCCGCTCCAGCCTTGCTCGCCGAGTAGGGATTGCGTGGGCGGAGCTCGTCGGTCTCGCGGCTCGCGCCGTCCGGGACACTGCCGTAGACCTCGTCGGTCGAGATTTGCACGAACCGGCGCAGCCGCGGCGCCTGGCGGGCAGCCTCGAGCAGGACGAACGTGCCGTAGACGTCCGTCATGATGAATTCGCCCGCGCTGATCAGCGACCGATCCACGTGCGTCTCGGCCGCGAAGTGCACGACCATCTCGGCGGCGGCGACGAGCGGGGCGGCAATCGCCGCATCGGCCACGTCGCCTCGCACGAAGCTGTGCCGCGGATGGTCCAGCACGCCGGTCAGGTTCTCGAGACGTCCCGCATAGGTCAGCTTGTCGAGCGTGGTGACATGCCAGTCCGGATGCGCGGCGAGCGCGTGACGGACGAAGTTCGATCCGATGAAACCGGCGCCGCCGGTGACGAGGACCTCAACCATCCTGGCGCGACCAGTCGTACGGCAGTGTCCCGTGCGGATCGAGGCGGTACTCGTCCGGCGCCTCACGATCGTACGGCTCGTTGGGCACGTTGACGACCAGCGACGGTTCGACACCGATGCATTTCCAGCCGTGATACACGAGGTTCGGCACCTGCACCAGCAGCGGGTTGTGGACCCCGAGAAAGAACTCGTTCACCGTGCCTTCGGTCGGCGAGCCGGCGCGGGTGTCGATCAGCACGAGCTTGACCATCCCGGCCACGCAGGCGAAGTTGTCCACCTGGTTGCGATGGTAGTGCCATCCCTTGACGACGCCCGGGTAGGTGGCCGACACGTAGACCTGCCCGAACCGGGAAAAGAGCTCCGTCTCGTCCACGCGCAGGATCTCCATCAGCCAGCCGCGCTCGTCCGCGACGAGACGCAACGGCTTCACCTTGACCCCGTCGATGGTGGGGCGTCCGCCGGTCGCCTGGTAGTGCACGGGTGCAGTCATGGGCTTACCTCACCAGCGGATGCCGACCTCGGAGTTGTCCCCGAGCATGAACCGGTAGGCCGACGGCTTGACCGGCAGGCGGTAGATCTTCACGTTCTTGCCGATCAGGCTGTCTTCGATCCGGCTGGCCAGGTTGCTGATCGAGCTGCCCTCGAGCACGATGCTGTGCTCGATCTCGGAGTCGGACACCTGGGCGTCGTTCATGATCGACGTGAACGGTCCGACGTACGCGTTCACGATCCGCGCCCGCGCGCCGATGATCGCCGGCCCGCGCACCACCGAGTGCTCGATCACCGCGCCCGCTTCGACGATCACCTTGCCTTCGATGCGCGATTCGGCGTCCACGCAGCCATCCACCCGGCGCTCGATGCGTTCCAGGATCAGCCGGTTGGCCTCGAGCATGTCCTCGAGCTTGCCGGTGTCCTTCCACCAGCCGTCGACGATGTGCGGCCGGACCTCGAGCCCGGTGTCGATCAGATACTGGATTGCGTCGGTGATTTCGAGCTCGTTGCGGAAGCTCGGCCGGATCGCCTTGACCGCCGTGAACACCGCCGGCGAGAACATGTACACGCCGACCAGCGCGAGGTCGCTTTTCGGTGCTTTCGGCTTCTCCTCGAGCCGCACCACTCGCCCGGCCTGGAGCTCGGCGACGCCGAACATCTGCGGATCGGGAACATGGGCGAGCAGAATCTGGGCCGCCGGCTGCTCGCGGACGAACTCGTCCACGAACCCGGCAATGCCTTTGTTGAGGAGATTGTCCCCCAGGTACATGACGAACGAATCGCCGCCGATGAACGACTCGCTGATGAGGACCGCGTGCGCGAGACCGCGGGGCGCATCCTGCTCGATGTAGGTGACCGTGACCCCCCACGCGGATCCGTCGCCGACCGCGGCGCGAATCTCCGCCTGCGTCTCGCCGACGACAATGCCGATGTCGCGGATCCCGGCTTCGGTCAGTGCCTCAATGGCATAGAAGAGGACCGGCTTGTTCGCGACCGGCACGAGCTGCTTCGCGCTCGTATACGTCAGCGGACGAAGCCTGGTGCCTTTGCCGCCGCTGAGAATCAGTCCCTTCATTTATCGGTTCTGTCCGCCGAAGGCGCCAAACAGGTTCGAAAACGTCCCGACCCCGGCGAGCGTGAAGGACAGATTGAACCGGTGGTCCTGGAGCAGGCCGATCCCGCCAACCGCCCCTCGGAGATCGAAGGTCTGGTACTCGATGCCGACGCCGCAGCACTGCGCGTTGTAGGAGAGGCTGATGCGCTGCTGCAGGAAGGAGTCGCGCCGCAGATCGTATTGGAACGAGTAATCCCCCCCGAGGTGACCGCCGGGAGTCCGGATGTTCGCGACCGCGTTCAGGAAGTTCGTCGCGGACGCCGGGTCGTTGAAGGGCGGGAGATTGGGAATGAAACGGCGCTGGCTCCAACCGGCCGTGGCCTGCAGCCAGCTCCCGGACAGGATGCTGCCATTGGTCGCAAGCGTCCGAATGGTGTGGGCCGTGGGGTCCCACTCGGTGCGGAAATCGACCTGGATGCGATCGGTCGGCGCGCCGCGCGCCTGCAGCAGGACCGCTCCGAAGTGTGTCGGCGCGCCATGCCCGAAGCCGCCCTGGTTCTGTGAATCGTACTGGGCGGCGTTGGCATCGGTGTAGTAGCTCTGCGAGATGGTGGCGCTCACGATCTCGCGCGACACCGCCTTCTTCGCATACAGCCGGTTGGCCAGCGCGTAGTTGTAGCGCGTCACATTGCCGACGATGAAGTCGGTGCCCTCGAGCGCGACGATCTGCTTGAAGTTGTCGATCGCGGTGACGCGCTGGATGGTGAGCGTCGGCTCGACCACGTGCTTGAACTTCTGTGCGTAACCCTTGTTGGGCGTGTTCCAGATCCGGTTGAACACCGGACCGGTGATCCGGGTGCTGAAATCGAAGAACTTCCGGCCAATCCCGATCGGCACCTGGGCGTTGCTGGCATCGAGACTTTCCGTCCAGTAGGTGCCCCGCCACGCCACCGACGAGTTGACGGTCAGGAATGGCCAGCGCGTGAACGGAATGCGCAGCGTCGGATTGACGTCCACGCGTGACAGCCCCTGGTCGCTCGACTTGACCCCGTCAGTCGTCGTGCTCCGCGACAGCGTCACGAACTCCGTGTTCGTGCCGCAGTAGAGATGGGCGCCGGCGAACGGCCGCTCCGCCCGGCTGAACGTGACCCGGGGCAGCGCCCCATAGGTCTGGAACGAGGTGGCCCCTTGGAACACGTCGTTCTTGTCGGCCGTGGCGCTGAGCGAGTACCCCGCCCAATTTCCGGTGAGGTTCGCGTTGATGCGCCGGGTCCGGTTGGTCGCCTGGTAGGGATCCTGCTGATAGCGCTGGTTCGCGATGATGCTGGAGTAGTAGTTGGTGTTCGCCCGCGCGTAGAGGCCGGCCGGCAGGCGTTGGGTGAGGTCGCCGGTGATATTGAAGCTCTGCTGCGCGGGATACGACGCCTGGGAGCCATCGGGCTGCGAATAGAGAACGGATTT
>JBDTSX010000255.1:0-7206 GCA_039930925.1 Acidobacteriota bacterium
TGGTCACCGACAACGCGCTGACCCAGGCGGTCTCGGAGCTGCGGCAGGCGCTCGGCGACGATCCGTCGAACCCGACCTACATCCAGACTGTGGCGCGGCGCGGCTACCGGTTCATCGCGCCGGTTGAGTCCGTGAACAAGAGCGAGGCGGGCGCGGCCGCCCCGGTCGAGAGCGAACGGCCGCCCGATCAGCCGCCGGTCATCGCCGTCCTCGATTTCACCAACGTCAGCACGGACCGCGAGTTCGCCTGGTTGTCGTCAGGCATCGCCGAGACCGTCACCAACGACCTCCGGGGCGCCGGCACGCTGCGCATCATCGATCGCATCCGGGTCGTCGAAGCCGTCCGCCGTGTCGGCGCGGACCTCGCCGTGCTGCGTAGCGATCTGCAGCTCAATCTGGCGGTGGTCGGCAGCTTTCAGCGGGTCGGAGACCGCCTCCGCATCACCGCGCGGGTCGTGGACGCCGCGACCGGCGAGGCGCTGGCGGATGCCAAGGCGGACGGTCCGCTCGAGCAGGTGTTCGAGCTTCAGGATCGCATCGTCGCGCAGTTCGCCGAGACGCTGGGCACCGCCCGTCCGGGGACGGCCACCCGCCGACCGCACCGCGAGACCAGCAGCCTCGAAGCCTACCAGGCCTTCACCGAAGGGCGGGTCCGGCTCGAATCGCTCGATGCCTCGCTCGTCGCCGGAGCGGTCGCCGACTTCGAGCGTGCCGCGACGCTCGACCCGCGCTACTCCCTGGCGCATGTCGCACTCGCCAACGCACGCTTCTGGCAGTACGAAATGTCGCGCGCGCGCAATCAGCCGGATGCGGCGCTGCTGGCGCGCGCGATCGATCATGTCCGCCGCGCGATCGAGCTCGAGCGGGATCTCGCTGAAGGCCACGCGACCCTGTCGTTTTTGCTGGTGAGCGCCGGGCGCTTCGCCGAGGCGCTGACCGCGGCCCGCCGGGCGGTGGCGCTCGAGCCCGGCTACTGGGGCAATCAGTTCCGGCTCGCGCACACCGAGTGGGGCGAGAGCCGGTTGCGCGCACTCGCGCGCGCGATGGAGCTCTACCCGGATTTTCCGTTCGCCCACTTCGAGGCCGCGATGGTACACATCGCGCGCGGCGCGCTCGAACGCGCGGAATCGGTGCTCCGGGAGGGCGCCATTGTGCAGGACCGGCAGGCACACCTGCGCCAGCGCTACCCGGCAAAGGGACTGCACTGGCTGCTCGGTCTCGTGCGCCTTGCGCAGGGAGACCCCGATGAAGCACGGGCGGAGTTCGGCCGCGAAGTGGCGGCCGGTCCGTCGCAGCTGTATGCCGCGGAGTTTGCGATGAACGCCCACGACGGCGCCGGTTTCGCCGCCCTCCAGGCACGGGACCCGGGCGCCGCCGTGCCGCAGTTCCGGCGGGCGCTCGAGCTCTACCCGGATCACGCGCGATCGCTCGTCGGCCTCGGCGCCGCGCACGCCAGCCACGGCGACAAACGCGCCGCCGACGCGGCATTCGCCCGCGCGGCCGGCGCGATCGACGCGCTGCGCCGCGGCGGCCGCGGCAGCGAGGCGACGATGGCGGAAGCGTTTCACCACGCGGTCTGCGGGCGGCCCGATCAGGCCATCGACGCACTCAGGCGCCTGACCGAGCGACCCGAACAACCCTTCACCGGCTGGACCATCCCGATCGAGCCGCTGTTCGCTCCGCTCCGTCGCAAGCCGGCCTTCCAGTCCGTCCTCGCCACGCTCGCCGAGCACGCGCGCTAGCCACAAATTCATCCTTCTTCAGTCGCTCTTCAGGACTCCTGAGCCGGCCGCGTCCTACCGTGGCTGCATGATGCCTGGCGCCTGGCCCCGTTCGTTCGAGCTCCTCACGCGCGGGATCCCCGCGCTCGATGTGCTGGCGGCGCCAGGCCCCGCGGACCGCCGGGTCAACGACGTTCATTCCCAGTTGAATCCGACCGCGGTGCGGCAGGTCGTGCGAGTGGAATCGGTGCGCGAGGTTCAGGAGGTCGTGCGCAGCGCAGGGGATGCCGGCCTGTCCGTGAGCATTGCCGGAGGCCGTCATGCCATGGGCGGCCAGCAGTTCGGCGCCGGTACGGTGCTGCTGGACATGACGGCGCTCTGCCGCGTCGTCCATCTCGATGCCGAACGGGGGCTCCTCACCGTCGAGGCCGGCATCGACTGGCCCCGTGTCCTTACCCACCTGGCGTGGGCGGGTGCGGGCCAGCCGCGCCAGTGGGCGATCGTGCAGAAACAGACCGGCGCGGATCGCCTCACCATCGGCGGCGCGCTGTCTTCGAACATTCATGGGCGCGGCCTCCAGCTCGGTCCGATGATCGGGGACATCGAGTCGTTCGAGCTCGTCGATCAGACCGGCGCGCTTCTGACCTGCACCCGGCAGTGCAACGGTGAGCTCTTTTCGCTGGCGATTGGCGGGTACGGTCTGTTTGGGGTCATCGTCGGCGTCACACTGCGCCTGACCCGCCGTCACAAGGTGCAGCGGTGCGTGACGATCGCCACGGTCGATCGGCTGCCGGAGCTGTTCGAGCGCCGCATTCGCGACGGGTTCGAGTACGGCGACTGTCAGTTCGCGACCGATTCGCGCTCCGGCGAGTTCATGCAGATGGGCGTCTTCTCGTGCTATCGCCCGGTGGAGGACGACTCCCTCATTCCGGACGATCAGCGCGTCCTCTCCCAGGGGGAATGGCAGCGGCTGCTGCTGCTCGCCCACACCGACAAGTCACAAGCGTTCGCCGAGTACGCGCGCTACTACATGTCCACGGACGGCCAGGTCTACTGGTCCGACACCCATCAACTCGCCAGCTACATCGACGGCTATCACGAGACGCTCGATCGCCAGCTGAACGCCGAGGTCAAGGGCAGTGAGATGATCACCGAGCTCTACGTGCCGCGTCCGGACCTGCCGGCGTTCGTGGCGGCTGTGCGGGACGACGCGCGCCAGCACGACCTCAACGTCATCTACGGCACCATCCGCGTGATCGAGCAGGACCGCGAGAGCCTGCTGGCGTGGGCGACGCAGCCGTGGGCGTGCGTCGTGTTCAATCTCCATGTCGATCACTCCCCGGCGGGGCTGCGCAAGGCGAAGTCGGACTTCCGCCGCCTGATCGATGCGGCCGCCGAATTCAACGGCAGCTACTACCTCACCTATCACCGCTGGGCGACCCGGGAGCAGGTCGAGCGGTGCCATCCGCGCATGCGCGAGTTCCTGGCCCGGAAGCGTGCCCTGGATCCTCGCGCGGTTTTCACCAGCGACTGGTATACGCACCACGCGCGGCTGATGGCCGCCGATTTCCAGGAGGGTTAGATGGGCAGCGCGATGTTCGACACAGCCATGTCCGGCGGCCGGCGCAAGGGGTTTCAGGTTGCCGCGAATCACGTCATTCGGGCGGGCGTCGCAGCGGCCCTCCTCGCGTGGGTCGTGCTCATACCGAACGCCGTGTTCGCGCAGGGCGAGGCGGATTCGGCGCGAGAAGTGACCCTGTACGAGCTCGTGCTTCGAGACGGCTCACGGCTGTACGGCAGCATCGAGCGGCAGGACGAGGTCGAGGTCGTGTTCAGGACCCAGGGAGGTGCGACGGTGACCTCGAGGCGGGTCGAGATCGCGTCGCTGAAGGAAGTCACCGGCAGCATGGTTGAAGGGGAATTCCTCCCGCAGGATCCCAATGCGACCAGGCTGTTTTTCGGGCCAACCGGGCGCTCGCTCAAGAAGGGGCAGGCCTATTTTGGCGTCTACGATTTCCTCGTGCCGTTCGTGCAGGTTGGCGTCACTGACCGGTTGTCGGTCGGCGCGGGCACGCCGCTGGTATTCGGGTTCAACGAGTCGGAGCGGCCGTTCTGGGTGACGCCGAAGCTGCAGCTCGTCAACGCGAAGGGCATGCAGGTCTCGGTCGGCGTCCTCCATGCCTTCAACTTTGACGGCCACGGCGGCGGGATCGGCTACCTCGTCGGAACCCGCGGCGGCGCGCAATCGTCGTTCACCGTCGGCGCCGGCGTGGCGTATGGCTCGAGCGGCACCCGTTCCGGTGTGTTGATGGTCGGCGGCGATCGACAGGTGCGGCGCCACCTGAAACTCATCACCGAGAGCTACGTCTGGAAAGGGGGCGACGGCGTGGTCTCGGGAGGGATACGCTTCTTCGGGGATCGCTTTTCGGCCGATCTCGCGCTGGCCTTCCCGGTCGGCACCGGGGAAGTTTTTGGCTTCCCGGTCATCAATTTTGTCCACGTCTTCTGACGCGAGAAGCCGGTACTTTCTCGATCTCCTGTGGAGAGCCAGGTGGCTGCCGCTCGCCAGGCTGACCGCACCCGGGCCTCCATGGTCACGTGCGATGCCCCAGGACTGATCAGGGGCGCGCGGTGGCGGACTCGTAGACCGTCTTCGACAGCGCCGCCATCAGGGCAGCGCTCTTCGACGTATCCTCGATCCCCCGGACCAGCACGACCAGCACGTACGGGCGCGGGGCGTAGACGATCGCGGCATCGTGATGGATTCGGGTGATGTTGCCGGTCTTGTGCGCGACGACCGTGCCGGGAGGCACCCCGGCTGCAATCGCATCCGGGGAGAGGCGCTGGCGCTCGAGGATTGCGATCATCTCCGCATCGGAGCGCGCATCGACGGCCCGTCCGGCCGCGATCCGGTCGAGCAGCACCTGCAGGCCTCTCGCGGTCGTCGTGTTGTTCAGGCCCTTGTCGAAGGCCTTCTGATCCTCCACCCCCCGCACCACCTGCATCCCGTCCGCGCCGAGCGCCGTGACCGTGCGGCGGATGTTGTCCACACCCAGGCGCTCGATCAACAGGTTCGCGGCGAAGTTGCTGCTGACGGTGATCATCGCCTCGCACAGCCGGCGCAGCGTCATGGTCCTGCCGGCCGCCGCGTAGACGTCCTTGTCCGAGTCGTCGCCCTCGTTCAGGGTGTAGGGGCTGCCGTCAACGATGCTGTGGAACTCGTTGCGGATGGGGAGCGCCTCGTCGAGCGCGAGCCGCCCCGCTGCAGCCTGACGAAAGAGCTCGATCATGACCGGCACCTTCATCGTGCTCGCGGCATGAAAGCTTTTGTCGGGATCGATCAAGACCTGGTCGCGGCCGTCGAGTGTGCGATAGGCGAGGGCCACCTCCGCGCCACTCGCGGCGATCGTCGCGTGCAGCCGCGCCTCCAGACCGGCGCCGGGCGCTGTCCCCTGCGCAAGCAGCGAGGCGATCAGAAGAGGCAACACGCGATTCAATGATTCAATGATTCAATGATTCGATGATTCGATGATTCGATGATTCGATGATTCGAGATTAGTGACTAGGGATGAGGGATTGAGTCGCCGACCGTTTCCGCCAGCGGTCCCCACGTATCCGGATCCTGGGACACGAGTGTGCCGAAGTACAACGCGACGTCCTCCGGCGGAAACCTGGTGTTCAGTTCAGCGGCCGCGGTCTTCAACTTCTCCGGATCCGGTTTGGTCACGTTCTCTTCGCTGATCAGCCCGTTTTCGTGCGTGATTCCCAGGCTGTCGAGAAACGCGCCCATCATCGGCCGCTGACGTTCCAGGTGATAGTTCACGAGCGCGCGCGCGGCGACCGTTTCGGCGATGTTCGGCAGCGTCGCGAGATATTTCGCCTTTTTCTCGATCGGCAGCGAAATCACGCTCTTGGCGCGGAATTTCATGTGGGCGGCCAGCGCCGCGACCGCCTCCACCTGCTGCTCCGTTGACTGGTCGTCGGCCCAGAAGAGCTCGGCGGCCGCAATCCGCCGTTCGGCGGTCATTCGCTTCCACAGCCGTGAAGGGCGGAATTCGCTCAAGTCCTGCGTCATGCCGGAGATCTTATCGTAAGTGTCGCCGCCGCCGGTGAGCGATAGCAGCGGCTTTTCACCCGCCCGCCGGGGATAGTGCCATCCCCGGATATGCTTTAGAGTGCCCCAACGACTCTTCACCCCGCGCTTCTTCGTGATGTGCGGGTTCAGCTTCACCGTCTTCCTGTCGGCGTTCCAACTCCTGCCGACGGCCCCGTTTCACATCCTCGACCTGGGAGGATCGACGTTCGCGTCCGGCCTTTTCCTGGGTTTCCTGACGTTTTCATCCGCGCTCTCGGCGCCGCTCACCGGCGCCTTCGCCGATCGCGCCGGGCAGCGCCGCGTGTTGATCACGTCCAGCATCGCGATCACGCTCTTCACGATCGCCTATGCGGTGATCACCGACTACCGCCTGCTGCTGGCGCTCGTCGTCGTGCACGGCGTCTTCTGGTCCGCGCTGCTGTCCGCGTCCGCGGCCTACATGACCAACCTGCTGCCGGAGCGGCGCCGGGCCGAAGGCATCGGCTATTGGGGTCTCTCAACCGTCGCCGCGATGGCCGTCGCGCCGACGATCGGCCTGTGGATATATCAGCACGGGTGGGTCTGGTTGTGCGTGGCCGGCGCCGCGCTGAACATCATGATGGCGGTAATCGCGTGGTTCCTGGAAGACACGCCGGTCGCCGCCGGTGTGCCGCACGAGCGTCCCGGCGGACTGCTCGAATGGCGGGTCCTGGCGCTCTCGCTCACCCTCTTTCTCTACTCGTTCGGCTACGGCGGGATCACCAGCTTTGCCGCGCTGTACGCGGACGCCAACCACGTCAGGCCGAAGAGTATCTATCTGACGACACTGGCGATCGTCATCCTGCTGACCAGGCCGATGGCCGGACGGCTGGGGGATCGATGGGGCTATCGGCGAGTCTTCGTCCCGTGCCTGGTCGCCATCACCTTCGGTCTCGGAGTCCTTGCGGCGGGTGGCACACGCCCGCTGATGATCCTGTCAGCGATCCTCTTCGGCGTCGGGTTCGGCACGGCGTATCCGGTCTATGTCGCGTATGTCATGCGCGACGTAGGCGCGGCACGGCGCGGCGCGGCATTCGGCGCGATCCTCGCGGCGTTCGACACCGGCATCGGCACCGGCTCCACGAGCATCGGCTGGATTGCCCAGCACTATGGTTTTCCCGCCGCGTTCGGCGTCGCGGCGACCTTATCGGCGTTCGCGCTGCCATACTTTTTCTTCGTCGAACGCATGCTCAAGAGGTCCGCTGGACTGGGCCCGCTGGCAGCCGCCGCGTCCTCGTCGCGCGATCGCGCCGCCCGCGGGTGACGCCGCGACGGGTCACTCCGGATCCGCATCGGTGCGGTCTCTTCGAGCGACGCGTCTTCTGGAATCGGTCGCGTGGCCTGCGGCCCTGCAGCCGCTGCGCGATCAGC
>JBDTSX010000256.1:0-7200 GCA_039930925.1 Acidobacteriota bacterium
GACCCCTGGTGAGCAGTTCGTTGTCGGGGTCACGACTCGCGCTGGCGCCCGCACCCTGAGACGACTGCCGGAATGTCTCGGAGGTGACGATCAGCCGGTGCAGCGCCTTCACATCCCAGCCGTCGTCCATGAAGCGGCCGGCGAGCCAGTCGAGCAGCTCCGGATGCGAGGGCAGTTTGCCCTGGCTGCCGAAATCCTCCTGTGACGCGACCAGGCCGCGGCCGAAGTGCATGCGCCAGACCCGATTCACCACCACGCGGGCGGCGAGCGGGTTCGTGCGCGCCGTCAACCAGCGCGCCAGCCCGAGTCGGTTGCGCGGCTGATCCCGGGGGAACGGAGGCAGGCTGGCCGGCGTATCGCGCGGGACGATCTCTTGCGGCGCGTCATACGCGCCGCGCTTCAGGCGATGGGCCGGACGCGGCTGGGGCATTTCCTCCATGACCATGATTTCCGGCGCGTTGGAGACGAGGATGTTCTCCTCCGCGCGGAGACGCCTGAGCACGGCCAGGGCGGAGATGTACGGTTGATGCTCGCGGGCGAGGAAGTGCTCGAATGCGGCGGGATCACGGGGGTCGCGTCGGACCGCGGACACGACCTCTGCCGCCGTCAGGCAGGTGTCGAACACTTGCACATCGTCGATCAAGCCCTCCTTGAAGCCGCTGTCGCGGAAGCGGGCGCCGATCGTGAACGGATGCTTCTCCGCGGCGCGATCTCCCGTCGCCGCGCCGTAGCCGATGTCCTTGTACAAATGATCGCGCACCACCTCGGTCTCGAGCCGCAGGCCGTCGCGATAGAGCCGGATGCCGGCCGCGCGGCTCGACCCGTCGTAGGTCACCACCAGTTGCGACCACTCGTTGACGGGCAGCGGCTGCGTCGCCCGCACCGCGATCGCGTTGCCCGGCCAGAAATGAATGACGCCGAAGAACGGCCGCCCGTGATCGAGCGTCAGCTCGAAGCCGCGGCTGCCGGCGTCCGACCATGCGCGCGACTGGTGAACGATAATCGCGCGATCCTGGCTGGTCGTGGGCTTCAGCCGGACACTCAGTGACAGCGAGTCGGTCCGGGAGAATTCGCGGACGCCGGGATGAACGACTTGATTGTCGCCGCTGAACCGGATCGCGCCAGTCGTTCCCTCGTGCACCAGCACCGGCCCGTCCTGCAGCTGCGCCGACACGGTCGAGACGCTGTCCGGCGTCGTCTCGCCGTTGACTGCGTTGAACTCGAGGTGCGCGATCGGCGCCGGACGGGTGATGTTGAGCGCCGCGCCTCGGCCTTTTCCAGGAACCCGGCTTTGGGAATCCGGTTGACCGGCAAAGGCCGGCGCCGCTTGCAGCCAGGTGCTGAACGCCGGTCGTGCCGCGCGGGAGACCGCCTCGAGGTTGGCCTCGGCCGCGGCGATGCCCGCCATCAGGCGATCGTGCTGCGTCTCCTTTTTGGGGGTCCACAGCAGCAGGGAAGGAGACGGTGTGGCGTTCGTGAAATGCGAGTACAGGCCCGACTCGTCGATGTTGTTGAAGAAGGCGAACATCGAATAGTAGTCGCGCTGCGTGATGGGATCGAACTTGTGGTCGTGGCAGCGCGCGCACTCCATCGTCAGGCCGAGCATCGCGGTGCTGAACGTGTTCACGCGATCGACCACGTACTCGGTGCGGTACTCCTCTTCGATGCTCCCGCCCTCGTTGGTCTGCCGGTGCAATCGATTGAAGGCGGTCGCGATGCGCTGCTCGCGCGTCGGATTCGGCAGGAGATCGCCGGCGAGCTGCCAGGTGAGGAACTGATCGTAGGACAGGTTGTGGTTGAATGCGCCGATGACCCAGTCGCGATAGGCGGACATGTCGCGGTCGATGTCGGCCTGATAGCCATATGTATCCGCGTAGCGCGCGAGGTCGAGCCAGTCCATCGCCATCCGTTCGCCGTAGGCAGGAGACGCCAGGTACTGTTCGACGACGCGAGCGTAGGCGTCAGGGGATCGATCGGCGAGGAATGCATCGAGGTCGGCCGTCGCCGGCGGCAGGCCGGTCAGATTCAGCGCGAGGCGGCGGATCAGCGTCTCTGGTGACGCCTGCGGCGCGGGCGTCAGTGCTTCCGCTTCGAGCCGCGTGCGCACGAACGCGTCGATCGGATTCGCCGGGGCGGAGCCATCGCGGAGCCTCGGCACGGCAACCGCGTGAACCGGCACCAGCGACCAGTGCGGCCGGTAGTCGGCCCCTTCGATGACCCAGCGCTTGAGCAGCGCCTTCTCGGCCGCCGTCAGTGCCAGGTGGGACTCGGGCGGCGGCATCCTGTCGTCTTCGTTGCTGGTGAAAATGCGGCGGATCAGCTCGCTCTTGTCCGGGTCGCGCGGCTTCACGACGGCCCACCCCTTGCCGGCTTCGCTCAGCTTCTTCAGCATGCCGTCGCGCGTATCCAGACGGAGCTTCGCCTTCCGCTTGCCGGCATCGGGCCCATGGCAGCGGAAGCATCGATCCGAGAGTATCGGGCGGATCTGGTAGCTGAAATCGATGCGGCGGATCTCTGCGGCGGCGTCCATGCCGGCGCGTAGCGGACGCGCGGCGGGGCTCCCTGATTGACCGGCCGCCGGAGCGCCCGTCAACCCGAGCGTCACGCAGGCGAGCACAGTCCACAGCCAGGACCGGAGGACGCTCATCGGTGCATTCTCGATTGCGCCCGGACTCCTGTCAATCGCGCGCTCGCGCCGTGTCAACGCGAAATAGAAATGTCCCCATTCTGAGCGCTCGCGCCGCAACCTGCGGGGGATCTCGTGCTGCACACGACGTCGCGCGCGTCAACCGGGACATACTGGATCAGGCCGGAGTCGCCGGCAGGCGCTCGGCGACAGTCGCCCCAATTGTGATACGTTCGGCGCGTCCGCATCCCGGCTGCACCCCGTCGAGCGCTGGAGGGCTGCAGCGATGACTGGCGACGGCAGGGCTGATACCGCCGCCCAGACGCTCCCATGTCGAGTGCGACGATGACGAGGACGGTGGACGTCAGGACCCTGGCCATCACGGACCTCGAGTCCGCGTTCGCGCTCAGTTCCGCATCCGGCTGGAACCAGCGTCTCGCGGACTGGTGCATGCTGCTGACGCTCGCGCCGTCCGGCAGCTTCGCGGCGGTCGGCGGCGGCCGTATCGTGGGCACCGCTGTCGCGATCGATTACGGCCCATTCGGCTGGATTGCGATGATGCTGGTCGATCCGGCCTGGCGAGGGCGGGGCGTGGGCGCCAGGCTGCTGGAGGAGGCGATCCGCGCGGTGCCGAACCGCAAACCGATCCGTCTCGACGCCACACCCCTTGGGCGGACACTCTACCGGCGTCACGGATTCGAGGACGAAACGACGATCACGCGGTACGTGGCGGTCCCGTCACCTCACCGCGGCGAGCGCAAGGCCGACCAAGGGTTGCCGGCGATTCGCCGTATGGCCGCCGCCGACCTCGCGGATGTCTCTGCCGCCGACGAGCCGGTCTTCGGTGCGCGAAGGCGCGGGCTGCTCGAGTGGCTGCTCAACGGCGCTCCGCAATACGCCAACGTCATCGAACGCGCCGGCGGAGCGGCGTACTGTTTCGGTCGTCAGGGACGGTTGTTCGATCAGATCGGCCCGGTCGTGGCGGCCAACGACGCGAGCGCCCGGGCGCTGGTGGGCGCATCGCTCGCCGCTGCTGGGGATCGCGCCGTGGTGGTGGATGCATTCGACCGCGGGAGCCGCTTCACCGCGTGGCTGCGCGGCTGCGGATTCACCGCCGAGCGGCCGCTGTTCCGCATGTGCCGCCCGGGCTCGGACGAAGCGCCCGTGATCGAGGCGAGCGGCCAGTCGTTCCGGGAGCTCGCCATCCTGGGTCCTGAGCTCGGTTGAGAGCGCCCGGACGTCGGCGCCACGCGCTTCAAAGGAGCAGCCCGTGCGATCGTTGTTTCAAACGCTGACGCCGAGCGCAACGGATGCGCTGCCCGTCAATGTGGCGGAACCGCCCAGGCACGACCGCTCGTCCTGGACCGGGTCGGGATCATCAACGGATGCGGCGCGCCGCCGCCAGAGAACGGACCGCCACTGATGGCCCACCCCGAGGAAATACGCGACGAGGCCGAGCTGGAAGAGGTCCTCTCGGAGCCGTCGCCTGCCGATCTCGAGTACGCCGGACGGCTGGACGGGGACGTTCTGATCATCGGCGCCGCGGGCAAGATGGGACCGTCCCTGGCGCGGCGTGTGCACCGGGCGCTCCAGCGCGGCGGCCGCGGCGGCCGGGTGCTGGCGGTATCGCGGTTCTCGTCGTCCGCGGTGCGCGCGGCGCTCGAATCCGACGGCATTCGCACGCTCGCCTGCGACCTGCTCGACCCGCTGCAGATCGCCGCGCTGCCCCGTGCCGGGAACGTCCTGTTTCTCGCCGGGCGGAAGTTCGGCACCCACGATCGCAGCGACATCACCTGGGCGACGAACACGGTGGTTCCGGCACGCGTGGCGGAGCATTGTGCCGACGCGCGCATGGTGGTGTTCTCGACCGGCAACGTCTATCGATTGGCGCCGTCGGGTGGCCCGGGAGCTGCGGAAGCCAATCCTCCGGCCCCGGTGGGCGAGTATGCGCAATCATGCCTCGGACGGGAGCGCGTCGTGGAGTTCGTGTCGCGCGAACGGCAGCTGCGGGCGCTCATCTACCGGCTCAACTACGCCGTGGACCTGCGCTACGGCACCCTGGTGGACGTCGCGCGCCAGGTCATCACCGGTCAGCCGATCGACCTGACGATGGGGTTCTTCAACGCGATCTGGCAGGGTGACGCGAACAGCTACGCCTTCAGGAGCCTGGCGCTTTGCTCCTCGCCGCCGAGCGTTCTCAACGTCACCGGACCGGAGCGGATCTCGGTCCGCGAGGCCGCCGAATGGTTCGGCGCCGCGTTCGGCCGCGCTCCGCGCTTCGTCAACAGCGAGGGGCCGGTCGCAATCCTGAGCGATTCGAGCCGCTGCCGCGCCCTGCTTGGCGAACCGGAGGTTCCGCTCGCGCTGCTGCGCCGGTGGGTCGCCCGCTGGGTCGGCCAGGGAGGATCGTCGCTCGATAAGCCGACGCATTTCGAAGTGACCGATGGCCGCTACTGAGGGAGGACTCTCGGGTCTGCGCCAGGCGCTGCTGCGCGGGCTGGTGATTCCCGCGCATCCGCTCGCGTTGACGGAGACCCGCGCCCTCGACGAGCGCCGGCAGATCGCGTTGACGCGGTACTACTGTGATGCCGGCGCCGGCGGCATCGCGGTGGGCGTGCACACGACGCAATTCGCGATTCGCGACGCGGGGATCGGGCTGTTCGAGCCGGTGCTGCAGCTTGCGCAGCGGGCGGCGGGGGAATGGTGCGCGGATCGATTGCCGCGGCCGGTGATGATTGCCGGCGTGATCGGCCCGGCCGGCCAGGCCATGCGGGAGGCGGAAACCGCCGTCGCGCTCGGCTACGATGCCGCGCTGCTCAGCGTTGCCGCGCTTCGGGATGCCAGCAATCACGACCTGCTCGAGCACTGCGCCCGGGTGGCCCGAGTGATCCCGATCATCGGCTTCTACCTCCAGACGGCCGTCGGTGGACGCCCGCTGGACCGCGCATTCTGGCGTGGCTTCTTCGAGATCGACCGAGTGGTCGCAGTCAAGGTGGCGCCGTTCGACCGCTACGCGACGCTCGATGTCACGACGGCCCTGGCAGAGAGTGGCCGGCAGGATATCGCGCTGTACACAGGCAATGACGACGCGATTGTGGCCGACCTGCTGACCGGCTATCCTGCCGGCGGCAGCGGGCCTGTTCAGCGGTTCGCGGGAGGGTTGCTCGGCCAGTGGGCGGTCTGGACGCATCGCGCCGTCGAGATCCTCGAACGCTGCCATGCGGCGACTCGTGGTGCGTCGACCGAGGAGGCGCGCGAAGATGCGCTCCGTCTCCTGGAACTGGGCGCCAGGCTGACCGACGCCAATGCCGCGCTGTTCGACCCTGCGCATCACTTCGCCGGGTGCATTCCCGGCATCCACGAGGTGCTGCGCCGGCAGGGTCTCCTCGCCGGCCGCTGGTGTCTCGACCCGCGCGAGGAGCTGAGCCCGGGGCAGATGCAGGACATCGACCGCGCGTTATCCAGCTATCCCGAGCTGACGGATGACGACTTCGTCAGGGAGCATCTGCACCGCTGGTTGTCATGAGCATCGCGGCGTGCCCCGGTTGAAAATGCATCGGTCTACCGGTCCGTAGCGGGCGATGGCGGTAGTGCCGTCCGGAGCCGGGCCAGGTGATGAGTACTGTGGCGAACGGCATGGCCCTCGAGTACGAACTGACAGGTGAGTTCGACGTTGTCGTGGAGCGAGACCGGCACCACATGAGGGGGGCTTGACTCGTAGCCTACAATATAGGCTACATGGCTGAAGTGCTCGGTGCATTCGAGCAGGCAGTTCTGCTCGCCGTGGTCCGGCTCCGCGAAGAGGCCTACGGCAGGGCGATCCGTCGCGAGGTCGAGAGCCGGCTGACACGGGATGTCGCCGCCGGCGCCGTCCACGCCACGCTTGAGCGCCTGGAGCGGAAGGGACTGCTCACGTCGGATCTCGGCTCCGGCACGCCGATCCGGGCCGGCCGGCCGCGACGGTTTTATCGGTTACGGCCCGACGGGCTGCGAGCGCTCAACCAGACGCGCGAGACGGTCGACAACCTGTGGCGCGGCTTGAAGTGGCCGCTGAAGGGATCCGCATGAAAACGGCACCTCCGAGTTGGGCGGACGCACTGCTGCGCCTCTTTGTCGGGGCGGAGCATGTCGAGAGCGTCTCGGGCGATCTGCTCGAAGAGTACCGGGACAGCGTAGTGCCGCGCAGCGGACAGCGCCGCGCCGACCGGTGGTACGTGCTGCAGGTGCTCGGGTTCGTGTGGCGCAGCACCGGCCTGTGGGCATGCCTGTTCGGGGGCGCTTTCGTCGTGAGGACCGCTCTCGACTGGCTCGCTCCGCCCGTGACCTTCGGTTCGCGATCGACCGTGTCGACGCTCCTCGGCGTGACCATCCTGCTGGTCGCGGCCGCCCGCATGGGCTGGCGTTCGGGTTCGTTCCTCACCGGCTCCATCGCCGGACTCACGATCGCCGCGCTTGGCGCGGTGGTCAGTATCGGCGGTGACGCGGCCCTGCTCGCGTTCTGGCACGATCCGGCGACGATGTCGGCGATCCGCAACAGCGGAGGTCTCGATGAAGTCTTTATCCTCCCGATCCTG
>JBDTSX010000257.1:0-7194 GCA_039930925.1 Acidobacteriota bacterium
CTTCCTCAGCACGATCCGGGCGATACTCCGGCCCGTGACGTCCTCGAATTCCGAACCAACAGTCCGGCCGAAGCCGGAGACGACCGACATCGCAAGGAGCCGGATGCGTTTACGCTTCGTGATTGCCGTGACCCTGGCTGGCGCCGCGGCGTTGGTCCCGCCGGTGATCGCGCGCGCGCAACAGGCTGCGCCGCCGCCGCTGCCCTCGGCGCCGAATCCCGCGACACCCGGGGAGCGCACTCCCAGCCCGGCAGGCAATCCGCCGCGGCCCGCCACGCCGGTCCAGGCGCCGCTGCCGGCGCCGCAGCAGGGGGGCGCGCCGCCGCTCGTGCCGAACGCCTACGCATCGACCTACACGCCGCTGCCATCGCAGACGACGGTGATCCGGAACGCGACGTTGCTCACGGCGGCAGGTCCGGTGATCGAGCGCGGTTCGATCCTGCTGCAGGGGGGCAAGGTCTCGGCCGTCGGGCAGAACGTCACCGCGCCGCCTGGGGCCGTCGTCATCGACGCGACTGGCAAATGGGTGACGCCGGGGATCATCGACACGCACTCGCATCTCGGCGTCTACGCCGCCCCGGGGATTGAGTCCCTCGAGGATGGCAACGAGATGACCAGCCCCAACACCGCCGAAGTCTCCGCCGAGCACTCGATCTGGCCGCAGGATCCACAATTCGATCTCGCGCTCGCGGGCGGCATCACCACGATGCAGATCCTGCCGGGGTCGGCGAACCTGTTTGGCGGCCGCGGAGTGACCGTCAAGAATGTGCCGTCGCGCACCGCCGAAGGAATGAAGTTTCCCGGCGCGCCCTACAGCCTGAAGATGGCCTGCGGCGAGAACCCGAAGCGCGTCTACGGCTCCCGCAACAGCTCACCGCAGACACGCATGGGAAACGTCGCCGGCTACCGCCGCGCGTGGCAGGCGGCCGCCGAGTACCGCGACCGGATCCATCGGTGGCGGGATTCCGGCTCCGATTCCGAGAAGCGCCCCGACCGCAACTTCCAGCTCGAGACGCTGATGGGCGTGCTCGACGGTGAAATCCTGGTGCACAACCACTGTTACCGGGCCGACGAAATGGTCACGATGATCAACATCGCGCGGGAGTTCGGCTACAAGATCGCCTCGTTCCATCACGCCGTCGAGGCCTACAAAATCCGCGATATCCTCGCCGCGAACGGCATCTGCGCCAGCATGTGGGCGGACTGGTGGGGCTTCAAACTGGAGGCCTACGACGGCATCCGCGAGAACATTGCGCTCGTCGATCAGGCGAAGGGCTGTGCGATCGTGCACTCGGACGACGCGAATGGGATCCAGCGGCTGAACCAGGAAGCGGCCAAGGCGATGCGGGCCGGGCGGGAAGCGGGCATCCCGATCGAGCGCGCCGACGCCGTCAAGTGGGTCACCATCAACCCGGCGAAGGCCCTCGGTATCGACCGCGTCACCGGATCGCTGCAGCCCGGGAAGAACGCCGACGTGGTGATCTGGTCCTCCGATCCGTTCAGCGTCTACAGCCGCGCGGAGCAGGTCTATGTCGACGGTGCGCTGATGTACGACCGCAACGATCCGTCGAAGCAGCCGCGCCGGGATTTCGCGACCGGGCTGGTGCCGCAGGGGGCAGGACGATGACGCCGATGCACGTGGTCGTGGCCTGGTCGCTCGCTCTGGCGTCGCCCGGACAGGCGCCGGCGCCCCGGCCGGCGGCGCCGGCCGCCCGGCCCGCGCCGCCGCGCGCCGCGCAGGCCGTCCAGCCGGCGCGTCCGGCGCCGGTGCCGGTGGAAACCATCGCCATTACCAACGCACGCGTGCTGCCGGTCTCGGGTCCGGCTATCGATCGCGGGACGGTGGTGATGACGGGGGGCAAAATCGTCGCGGTCGGGGCGAACCTGCAGCCGCCTGCCGGAGCGCGCATCATCGACGGCGCCGGCAAGGTGGTCACGCCGGGATGGATCGAGTCGGCGACGCAGATCGGAATCGTCGAGATCGCCGGAGGCGCGAAGGGGACCGACGATCAGTCGACGAGCGACGCCGGTCTGACCGCGGCCTTCAACGTCGTGGATGCGTTCAACGGGGAGACCACCGTCATTCCGGTGACGCGCGCGGAGGGGATCACGAGCGCGGTGGTGATGCCGGCCGGGGCCAGCCACGTCCTGCTCGGGCAGGGAGCGCTGATGGACCTGAGTGGCGCGCAGGTGCCGGCGAGCGTCCGCAAGGCGCCGGTGGCGATGTTCGCGATTCTCGGCGAGGCGGGCGCTGAGGCCGAGGGAGGCTCTCGGGCCTCGGCGATGCTGCGCCTGCGGGAAGCGCTGCAGGACGCGGTCGATTTCTCCCGCCACGGCACGCAGTGGCTCGCCGCGCAGCGGCGTCCGTACGCGCGCGGCAGACTCGACCTCGAAGCGCTCGTGCCGGTCGTCCGCGGTCAGCTGCCGCTGGCGATCCAGGCGAACCGCGCGAGCGACCTGCTGGCCGCGATGCGGCTCGCGGACGAATTCGGACTGAAGCTGATCCTGATGGGCGCGGCGGAGGGCTGGAAGGTGGCGGAGCAGCTCGCCGCGCACAAGGTGCCGGTCGTGGTGAAGCCGCTCACCGATATTCCGGTGTTCGATGCGCTCGGCGCCACGCTCGAAAATGCCGGCCGCCTCTCGAAGGCCGGCGTGACCGTGGTGCTGTCGACATTCGACACGCACAACGCGCGGAACCTCAGGCAGGAGGCCGGTAACGCGATCGCCTACGGCATGGACCCGGCGGCCGCGCTCGAGGCCGTCACGCTGACGCCCGCGCGCGTCTGGGGAGTGGCGGATCGCTCTGGGTCGCTTCAACCAGGCAAGGACGCGGACGTGGTCGTCTGGTCAGGCGATCCGTTCGAGCTGACGACCGGACCGGAGCACGTCTTCATCGCCGGCCGCGAGATGTCAAAGGACACGCGCCAGCGGCAGCTGCTCGAGAAGTATCGGGTGATTCGGTGAAGCGCTTCTAGCGATCCGGCATCACGACCGGGGCGCGCATCGTGAAACCCTTCTTGTTGAGGGTGACGCTGACGCGCTTGTCCAGCTTGGTTCCCTCGGGCAGCGCGTACTTGATGACGTACTGCGAGGTGAGGTCGTCGGCGAGCTGCTGCAGCGCTTTCTGCACCTGGTTGGTCGAGACGACTTCGATCCGGCGCGCGCCGGTCTGCTTGGCGCCGTCGCCGAGCACCTGTTCGCGGCCGGCCGCGTCGCCCATTTCTCCGAGCTTACCGGTGCCCCCCGTATCCTGAGCGTTTCCGAGCGTCACGCTGTAGAGTCCGGCCCCGCTCTGCCGCAGCTGGCCGAGCACCTCGTTCGCCGAGGCGCCGCCGGCCTGTCCGCCGGAGAAGGCGACGGCGACGATGACCGGACGTTCCGGCTTCTGCTTTTCGATCGCCCGGCCGATCTCCAGGAGACCCTCCATCAGGTTCGAGGTCGGCTGGGGATTCAGACTGAGCTGATTCAGCGCGCCGACGAGCGCATCGCCGCTCTGGGTGTAGTCGACGACGATCGTGTTGCGCAGGCCGACCGAAATCACCGAGATTTCCGCCAGGGGCTGCATCCGCTTGATGAACTCGAACAGTCCCTGGCGGACGGCCCCATCCGGCGCCAGGCGCTCTTCGATCATCAGCGCCATGCGGATCTTGGCCGTGGCCGGCTCCACCTTGACGATCTCGGCGGTCTTGCCGCTCTCTTTGATCGTGAAGTCGGCGGCGGTGAGGTCGGGGACCTTGGCGCCGTCCTTGTCGACGATGGTGGCGTAAATCGTTCGCATCACCGGCGCGAAGGCGGCTGCGGGGCCCGCGGCGGAGACGGGCGCCAGGGCGGCGGTGGAGAGGACGAGCGCACCGAGCGAGAGTGTCAAGGCTGTTCGCATAGTGAATCGGACTCCTGATCGCCGCATTATAGAACGGATGCGAACCGGGACGGCGAATCCCAGCAAGGCCACCGCGGCCATTCAGAACAGGCCGATCAGGCGCAGGGCGGCGATGGCGGCAAACGTCAGTAAGAGCCCATCGAACAGACGCTGGGGAATACGGCGCGTGATCCAGCGCCCGAACAGCATGCCCACCCCGATCATCGGAGTGAGCAGGATGTTCAGCAGCAGCGTCTGACCATGAATCAATCCGAGCGCGATGCTGAACGGCACCTTGAAGGCGTTCACGATCAGGAAGAACCAGGCGCTCGTGCCGACCAGCTCCAATTTCGGAAGGGCGACCGCGAGGCAGTAGATCGCGAACACCGGGCCCGCCGCGTTCGCGAGCATCGTCGCGGCGCCGGCGAGCAGGCCGAGGCTCCAGGCGAACCAGCGCGCGTGCGGGACGCTGCCGAACCACTGCGGCCGAGCGAGCCTCGCGAGCTGCAGCACCGTCAGCGCCAGGATGATGCCGCCGATGATCGGCTTGTAGACCGCCTCGCTCAGTCCGCGCATGAACCATGCGGCCACGGCCACGCCGATACACGCCGGCGGCAGCATGCGGCGGACGTAGTCCCACCGCGCGTGCTGATGAAAGGTGCGGACGGCGAAGATGTCGCCAAAGAGCAGCATCGGCAGGACCACCCCGGTCGATTCGCGCGCGCCGAACAGGAACGCAAAAATCAGCACGTGCAGCAGGCTCATCCCCGAGAGGCCCGACTTGCTGATGCCAACGCCGGTCGCGGCGACGAGCGCCAGCAGCCACTGCGTGACGGTCAGGTGCGGCATTTGCGGCGGTTCCTAGTCGACGAACACGGCGGCCTCGCCGTGCGCGCCGACCAGTCCGGCGATGGCCTTCGCCATCCGGTCGCGCCGCGCGAGCATCACGCGAATGCTCGATCGATCCAGCCAGGCGCCGAGCGCCGCGGACGCGGCGGGCTCATTCAGCCGCTGCATGCGGCTCCACAATCGGCGATCGATGTGCTCCATGCGGACCGGCAGGTCCTTGATTGCCACGAATGCGCGTGAGTGATCGATCAGGAACAGCTGCCACTCGTCGTCGACCAGCAGGTTCCCCTGGTTGCGATCGCCGTTGCCAATCAGATTGTCGAACATCTTCATCCGGATGACCTGGCGATCCCACTGCGCCGGCTTCGGCAGCGGCTCGACCTCCTTCCACTGGCGGATTGGCGAGAGCCAGAGGATCGCGGCGGCCGTCTCTCCCTTCCAGCGCTTCTCGACGGTCACCGGGACCATGTCCAGCCCGAGGAGTTTGTCGAGCTCGTACGCGGCGATCTCCGACTTGTAGCTCTCCCAATATCCGCCGGGCCTCCCCGGAGGGATGACCTTCCACGCCACGCTTTCGACCAGCCCGCCCGGTGTCAGAAATGCGCGTCTCGGGTGGGTGACGCCGACCGGGATCACCTCGAAATGGTCGATCTCGGCCGAACGGATGTACTCCTCGAATTCCTGATTCCGTCCCGCCCAGAGCTTCGCGGCGCGGCCCTGCGCCGCGGTCGCCGCGTGCACCGGCCGAGAACCCTCCCCGTGGATTCCCGTGAGCCCCACCGCACAGGTGATCAGCCCGGCGGACGCGAAAACGACCGCTTTCAGAGGGGTTCGCATGGTGGCATCCAGCTCGAGCCGATGGCCGCTGAAGGTATCACGGCGTGGGGCGGCGCGGGGAAGCCGGCAGAGCAATGCAGGCCCGCCCCCGTCAAACGATATACGGCTTCGGTCCCTGATAACGGTAGGATCAGAAGGACGTGTTGCTGCTATTGCCATCTGCCCGCCGACGCGCGTCAAGAGGGTCCGCGCCGCGGCCGGTGCGCCGCCGCGGTCTCCCCATCTGGCCGCTCGCTGTGGCGATGCTGGTCCTGGTCCTGGTCCTGGGCGCAGCCGGCTCGGCGAGCGCCGCAACCGGTGAAAAACTCGACTTCGCGCTCCGCGGCAAGGCGCTGGTTCTGACGATCTATCCGCCGGCGGGCGTGCCGAAAGGGACGATCCTGATGGCGAGCGGCGACGTCGGGTGGGTCGGCCTGGCGGTGTCGCTGTCGGAAGAGCTGTCCGCCGAGGGCTATCTGGTCGTCGGCATCAACACCCGGCAGTACCTGGCGGCCTTCACGCAGGGGACGCAGCACCTCGGCGTGCAGGATGTGCCGGCGGATTTCCGGGAGCTGATCGATCTGCTGACGCGGCGTCAGCTGCTGCATCGGCCGCTGGTCACGTCGGGCGTATCGGAAGGGGCCGCGCTCGCCGTGCTGGCGGCGTCGGATCCGAAGAACCACGCGCTCATCGACGGCGTGGTCACGATGGGGCTGCCGCCCGTGGCCGAGCTCGCCTGGCGGTGGACGGACATGACGGCCTGGATCACCAAGAGTGACGCCAACGAGCCGTCGTTCGCGCCGGGCGACGTGATTGCCGCGGTGGCGCCGCTGCCGCTGGTGATGATTCAGTCGAAGAAGGACGAGTACGTCACCGAAGCCGACTACCAGCGGTTCCTCGCCGCCGCCCGCGATCCGAAGAAGCTCGTGCTGATCGACGCGAGCAATCACCGGTTCACCGATCGCCGTGCCGCGCTGCAGACGGCGTATCGCGATGCGCTGGCCTGGATCGCGAATATGAAGCCAGCCGCGGGGAGCCGGAAATGACCCGGCTGGAACGCTTCCCTCGGTTGCGGACCGCTGGGATCTGGTTGATCGGTCACGCCTCGCGGATCTGGCCATTCGCCATGTGCGCGATCGTGCTGGCGCTGTCGTGGCACACGCTCCGGCACGTCGACACGCATCATGTCCGCGCGGCGTTTCATGCGCTGCAGTGGCCGTGGCTCGCCGCCGCCGCGGCCGCTACCGCCGTCAACGTGGCGGTGATGGGCCTCTACGACGTCCTCGCGTTCCGGCACACGCGCACCCGGCCGATCGAGCGGTGGCGTTATGGCGCCGTGGCATTTGCGTGGAGCAACTTCCTGACGCTCGGCCCGCTGGCCGGCCCGGCCATCCGATTCTGGCTATACAAGCGGGCCGTCGACACGACTTCCGAGCTGCATGCCGGCGTGCTCTCTGTGGCGATCGCATTCTCATCCGGGCTCGCCGGCTGGACGCTCGCCGTGCTGCTGGTCGCGGCGATCGGCGGCGGGATGCTGCCGCTGGCGCTGAGTGCGCTGGTCTTCGTCGCCGGCTGCGCCTGGATCGGCGGCGTCCTGGCGCGCCGCCTCGCGCGGTTTGCGCCGACGACCTCAGCCCCCGCCAACATCCTCGAGCTCGCCGTCGTCGGGT
>JBDTSX010000258.1:0-7152 GCA_039930925.1 Acidobacteriota bacterium
AATCAGGTAGTTCACCGAATCCCCAAGCCCTTCCGCATCGATGTGGATCTGCTCGAACGAGGTCGTGTCCATGAAATGGAACGAGTCGCCGTCCTTGTAGAGGTACTGCATTTCCCGCTCGTCCAGGATGGCGCGCTCCATCGTGTCCTCCGAGCGGAGCTTCTGATCGGACAGGTTGCCGCTGCGGATGTTGCGGAACTTGATGCGGACGAAGCCGCGCAGGTTGCCCGGCGTGACGTGCTGCAGCTCGAGCACGCGGAACAGATCCTCGCCAATCTTGACGAGCATGCCCTTCTTGAGTCGTGTCGCTTGTATGGAACTCATATGTGGCGGTCCAGAACCTTCGGATCGTAGCACACCCCTGACGAGGTGTGGCAGCCCGACGCCCGGTCTGTTACGATCGCGGTCTATGGCATGGGATCCTCTCCGCGACTTGCGGATCTGGCAACAGCGGTTCGAGCAGCTGGCCACGCACCAGTCCGAGTCCTGGACGCCGCCGATCGACGTCTATGAGACGGAGGACCGGTATGTCATCGCGGCCGAGTTGCCGGGCCTGTCACGAGAGGATATCGGACTCGCCGTGGAGGACACCCGCCTGACCATCCGGGGCCGGCGCACCGGTCGGAACGCCACCGGCGAGATCCTGCGCTTTCATCAAGTGGAGCGGAGCCACGGGGCGTTTGCCCGCACCTTCGAGTTCTCGGCCAGGATCGACGCCGACGCCGTCTCCGCTGACCTGAACAACGGCGTGCTGGTGGTGACCCTGCCGAAGGTCCCCGCCCCGCCGATCCGCAACATCGAGGTCCGATAATGCTTCGACGGCTCGCCGTGCTCACCATCTTCCTCTGCGCCGGATTTGCCGGAGGCCTCGTCCTGACCGGGCGCCTGCGCAGCGCCGAGACCGCAGCGGCAGCGGACCCTCGACAGGCGGAAGTGCACCCGACCGGCCGCGCGCCGGTCGCGATCACCGGCGGCATGCCGGATCTGACCGGGGTCGCGCAGCGCGCGATTGCCAGCGTCACCAATATCTCGTCGACGCAGATCGTCCGCACCACCAACTCGCCGTTTTCGAACGATCCCTTCTTCCGGCAGTTCTTCGGCGACCAGAACGATCCCTTTGGCTACCGCGAGCGCCGCGCGCAGAGCCTCGGCTCCGGAGTGATCGTGTCCGCAGACGGCTATGTCCTGACGAACAATCACGTCGTCGGCGACGACCCGCGGGCGCAGGTGTCGGTCACGATGCCGGACAAGCGCGAGCTGAAGGCCAGAATCATCGGCGTCGACAGCGCCACCGATATCGCGGTGTTGAAGATCGAGGGCGGCAACCTGCCGACGCTGCCCTGGGGCGATTCATCCAAACTGAAAATTGCCGAGTGGGTCCTCGCGATCGGCAATCCGTTTCAGCTCGATCACACCGTCACGCTCGGGATCGTCAGCGCGACCGGGCGCAGCCTCGAGGGACGGCTGGCCAGCTACGAGGATTTCATCCAGACCGATGCGGCGATCAATCCGGGCAACTCGGGAGGCGCGCTGGTGAGCGCGCGCGGGGAGCTGATCGGCATCAACACCGCGATCTTCAGCGAAACCGGCGGATACCAGGGGATCGGCTTCGCCGTGCCGAGCAATCTCGCGCGGCACGTCATGGACGACCTCATCAAGTTCGGCGAAGTGCAGCGCGGGACCATCCCGGGGATCACGCTGCAGGCGCTCACGTCGGAGACTGCGCAGCAGCTGCGCGCGCCGGACACGCACGGCGTGCTCGTCTACCAGATGGAACGCGGCTCCGAGGCGTATCAGGTGGGCCTGCGCCCGGGCGACGTCATCGTCAGTTTCAACGGCACCACGCTCGACGACTCGCAGCAGTTCGTGCGGCTGCTGGCGGACGCGAAGATCGGCAGCACGATCACACTTGGGCTGGTGCGCGACGGAAAGCCGCTGACGGTGAAGGTGACGAGCGTGAAGAGCACCGGCCGCAGCCGGCGGCCCGCCGTTCAGCAGTAGATCGCGTGCAGCGCCGGGCCGGCAGTCGGGCGTGAGCCGCGGCCTCACCGTCCGGAGAGGCCGGCAGCCCCCTCACGGCCGCCGTGATCGCTTGCCGGACACCGCATCGCTGCCGACCGCGATGCACCGCCACTCGGACTCCACTCCGACGTTGATGCCGATGCGGCGTGTCCACGCGACCTCGCGCCGCGGCAGCGCCCGGTCTTCAATCCGCAGCGCGCCCGACGTGAGATCAGAACGATTCTGCTGCAGCGTGATCCCCAGTGCGCGGGTGAGATTGCCCGGTCCCCGGCAGAGCGCCGTGGCGGAGAGCTCGCGGGCTGGCCGGCCGGTGCCCTTGGCACGGCGCCGCCGCATCAACGGTTCCCCTTCCACCGGCTCGAGCGCGCGGAGTAGCACCGCGGCGGGCCAGCCGTCCCCCTCGGTGACGGCGTTCACCAGATAGTGAATGCCGTAGTTGAGGTAGACGTAGGCAATGCCGGGCGGCCCATAGAGCGGTGCGTTGCGCACCGTCGGTCCAGGCGCGGCGTGGCACGCGGGGTCCGACTCACCGATGTAGGCCTCGGTCTCGACAATCGCGCCGGCGGCGCGGCCCGCGGGCGTGTCGTGCACGAGCACCATGCCGATGAGATCCCGCGCGACGTGGAGCGTCGGACGGGCGTAGAAGTCCCTGGGAAGAATCAACGCTCTGGCGCTCGGCTGGACCATGAAATCAGAGGGAAATTGCTGCCACCGCACTTGACAGCCGCGCCTCCGCGGCCCATGTTGGAGGGGCAAGCCTTCGTCAACCAAGGAGGCACCGTGGATACGCCGCCGGACTAAGAACGCGGCGGGAGGGGCTCGGTGGCATCGCGGCGCCGCGGCTTACGCCCGAGCGCCTGGATCACTCCACAAAACGCGACCGACCCCCGCCGCGCTGCGTTTCGTTCATCCGCTCAGGCCGGTGGCAGCGGCGGGGTCCCCACCCACCCGATCTGCTGATACATGGTCAGGAAATCAAATGAATTCCAGCCCTCGGCAAGCAGTCCGTCGCGGACCCGCGTGATCGTGATGCCGGTGAATTCAACGGGTCTGCCGGTCGGCGGGCCACCGAACGCATGGCCGACATGCCGGCCCTTCACCCGGCAGTAGGTAACGCACAGGTCACCCTCCACCACCGTCTTCTCGATCGCGATCTCGAGATCGCCAAGCGCCTCGCGGAATGTTCTGAAGAGCTCCTTGAATTGTCCCCGTCCCGTCAAAGGCGCGGCGCCTGGACCGGTGAGCCCATGCACCACGCCGTCCGTTGCCATCAGGCGATCGATCGCCTCCTCGCGTCCCTCGTCCTACACCTCTTTGAACCACTGGCGGACAACGGCATCTGGCGTCGTAGACATCTCGAGCTCCGTTCAAAAGATCGACCGAAGGCCCAGGTGAAAAAGAGCGAGCCAATATATGCCGCGGTGAACGGTTTCGTGTCAACTGCCGCCCGCTTGAACGCCGTCGCGGTCGCCGCGCGCAGGATCACCACAGTGTGCCCAGACACGTGGCCAAGACAATCACACGAACTACACAAGTGCTGCCTCGGCAGTGCCCGCAGAGCGATCGGCGAAACGCAGGCGTTCGGCGATTCACCCGATCAGTGGGCACCGTGCTTGCAGCGACGCAGGCATGACTAGTGAACTCGAGACACTCTATAAGCAGATTGAAGAGCTCGACACCGCGATGCTCACGACCCGCCGCCGGGATGGATACCTCGTCTCGCGCGCGATGGCCAACCAGAAGCGCGCGCCCGGAGCCGACCTCTGGTTCGTCACCTCGGACTCCAGCGGGAAGCTCGACGATCTCGCCGCCGATCCGCACGTCAACCTGGCGTACTACAAGGATCGGACGCGTGAATGGATTTCGATCGCCGGCCTCGCCAAGGTGTCGCGCGACCGCGCCGTGATTCAGCAGCTCTACGCGCCGGACTGGAAGGCCTGGTTCGCTGACGATGGCGACCCCAAGCACGGCACGCCTGATGACCCACGGATGGTGTTGATCGGCATCGACGTGCACTCGGCGGTGTTTCTCGAGGTCAACCAGCCCCAGCCGGTCGTGCTTTTTGAAATCGCGAAAGGACTGGTCACCGGGACCAAGCCGAACATCGGCGAGATGCACAGAGTGGAAACCGGGCAGGCGTAGGCTCGATCCTCGCGCCTGCTCGTTGACAGACGTCGCAACCGACATACACACTCGGAGGGACCGCCCGTCCGGGTGGGACAGGAGGCCAGGTATCCATGTTCAACCGCAATGTCATCGTGGGCGTCATTGCCCTGTTCTGTTTGTGCCGCGCCGAAGCCGCGTCGGCCCAGCCCCGATGGGGCCGCGAACGCATGCCGCAGGCGGGCGCGTGCTTTTACGAGGACCCCAACTTCAAAGGCCGCTACTTCTGTGTCCGCCCGGGCGACCGGTTGCAGTCCATGCCGGACGGGATGGGCGACAAGGTCTCGTCGCTGCGCCTGGTCGGTTCCACGGAAGTGACGGTCTTTCGCGACAAGGAACTGCGCGGCCGCTCGGCGCGATTCATCGGCGACGTGCGCAATCTGAAGCGCGAAGGCTGGAACGATCAGATCTCGTCGGTCGACGTGAAGGGCGGCGCCATGGCACGCTGGCGCAACGACCGGGCGCCCGTCTGGGGCAGCAACGAACTGACGCCGCGCGAAGGCGCCTGTTTCTACGAGGACGTGAATTTCAAGGGGCAGTATTTCTGCGCCCCGCGCGGCGCCACCTACGTCTCGCTCCCCCGCGGCTTCAACGACAAGATTTCTTCGATCCGTGTGTTCGACTCGGAAGTGCGGCTGTTCAAGAATCGCAACTTCGGCGGGCGGTCAGCCGAGATCCGAGCTGACGCGCCCAACTTGCGGGGCAGCTGGAGCGACACAGTCTCGTCGATCCGGGTGTTCTGACGGCACCGAGCTACTGCATCTTGATGCGTTCGATCGCGCGCGTCGCCGCCTGAGCGACGTCGCGGTCGGGATCCTGGGTGAGCGGCTGGAGCGCCGCGGCCGTATTCAGGCCGCCGAGCGCGCCAAGCACCAACGCCACGTTGGCGCGAATCGCCGGACTGGGATCCTGGATGCTCGGAAGGAGCAGCGGCGTAACCGACGGACCAAGCTCGGCGACATATTCCGCGGCCTGCGGCGCCATCTTAGCCGAACCCAGGAATTCAACCAGGCGGGGAACGTAGCTCTTTCCGAGCTTCTGCAGCGCGAAAACCATCGCGGCCCGCACCATGTCTGCCGTGTCGTTCCCGGCGCCGACCTCGAGCGCGGCCAGTTCGGTCGTATCCCCGGATCGGGCGAGCCCCTCCGCGGCAGCCCGGCGCATGAACGCATCGCGATCCGCCAGCCGGCCCTTGAACAGGGGCACGCTCGACGGATCGCCGATGCGCGCCAGCGCGTCGAGCGCCGCCCACGCTTCTTCTCCCTTTCCGTAGTGATTGAAGCGCTCGGTCAACGCCTGGATCGCGCGCGGCTCGCGAATCGCGCCGAGCGCCCGCATCGCCGCGGTCCGCACCGGGGCCTGTGAATCGTTCATCGCCGTGATCAGAGCGTCCCCGGCGTTCTTGACCTCGAGCCGGCCGATGACCCGCGCCGCCGCGGTGCGAATCGCCGGATCATAGTGATCGAGTGCCTTGACCAGCTGCGCGGCCGGCTCCGCGGCCACGGGTGCGCGCGCGATCGTGCCCAGCGCATAGATCGCTTCCAGCCGGACTTTCGGGTTCTCGTCGTCCACCGCCTGCAGCAGTCCCTTGATCAGCTCAGGGGGAACCGGCCGCGGCCACACGGCCAGCGGCCCGAGCTCGTACGCCGCCGGTGCGATGCCGGGATTACGCACCTCGACGAGCAACGCGACACGCTTCCTCGTCCGGACGTCGTCAACCAGGAAGAACGACAACTCCGCGGCGATCGCCTCCAGCTGAATTTCGTCCAGGGGATCGGTCACGAGCGCGGCCATCGGCCCGGCCGCTTCCGGGTATTTGGAATCCCGAAGCAGGCGGACCGCGCTCAGACGCGTCTTCGCATCCGGGTTCCGCAGGTTCCGGACGACGTCGTCGTAGCGCGCCTGCTGTGCGGAGAGCGCCACCGCGCCCGCGCAGACGCCGGCGGCGAGAATCAACAGTCTGGAGGGTCGTGTCATGAAGGTCTCCGTCGCCTCCGCCTATGCCCGCCCGATTCCGTAGGCGTTCGATCGGCCGACCGCGAGCACGTCGCGCAGATAGCGCCCGGTGTGGGACTCCTCGATCTTGATGAGCTGCTCAGGCGTGCCGGTGGCGACAAGGTGGCCGCCTGCCTCCCCCCCTTCAGGCCCGAGATCGATGATCCAGTCCGACGTCTTGATCACGTCGAGGTTGTGCTCGATGACGAGCAGGCTGTGGCCCGCCTGCAGGAGCTTCCGGAACGCCGCGAGCAGCTTGGCGATGTCGTCGAAGTGCAGGCCGGTCGTGGGCTCGTCGAGGATGTAGAGGATCCGGTCGCCCGTATGCGACGACAGGTGTGCCGCGATCTTGATCCGCTGCGCCTCGCCGCCAGACAGCGTCGTCGCCGGCTGGCCGAGGCGAAGATAGCCGAGGCCAATCTCGTCGAGCACGACCAGCCGCCGCAGCACTTTCGGCGAGCTGCTGAAGAAGGTCAAGGCCTCGCGGACGGTCATGTCGAGCACCTGGTCGATGCTCCGGCCGCGGTACTTCACCTCGAGCACTTGCGGCTTGAAGCGTTTGGCCTCGCACTGATCGCACGGGACGAAGACGTCGGCGAGAAACTGCATCTCGACCTTGACCACTCCTTCCCCTTCGCAGGCCTCGCACCGGCCGCCCGGCACGTTGAAGGAGAAGTGGCTCGCGGTGAGGCCGCGGGATCGCGCGTCCTTGGTGGCCGCGAACAGCTCGCGGATCGGATCGAAGGCCTTCAGGTAGGTGACCGGATTCGATCGCGGCGTCCGGCCGATCGGATTCTGATCGACCAGCACGACGTCGGTGACGAACTCCGCCCCTTCGAGCTTGCGATGGGTGCCGACCCGGCGGTCCCAGTCTCCCTTGGACTTCTTCAACGCGGCGTAGATCACGTCGTGGACGAGCGTGCTCTTGCCCGAGCCGCTGACGCCGGTCACGCACGTGAGCACGCCGAGCGG
>JBDTSX010000259.1:0-7142 GCA_039930925.1 Acidobacteriota bacterium
ATCGCCGGGAACTTCGCCTTCGGCACCAGATGGACCGCCGTGACCAGCGTCGATTTTGGCCGATAGTCGACGATGCTTGGCGGGGGCATGGAGGGAGCCTGGCAGGAGCGCGGCCGCACTTCGGTCATCCCGGGCGGGCACTCTTCGCCGTCCTGGATCTGGACGCCGCCCCGCCCGAACCCGCGGCCACCCTGCCGTCCACCACCGGCGACCTGTCCCTGTGAAGCTCCCGCGGCCGGCGGCTGCTGCGCCACGACGGCGGACCCGGCAACGACGATGGCCGCCAGGAGCGCCAAAACCCGGCATATCCGCATCAGGAAGGCTTCATCACTCACATCCAAATACCGCTTCATGCGTCCTCCGCTCATGCCAGAGCGTACTACTGATCAGCAGGATGCCGTCCGCGGCGTCGATAAATGGACACAACGCGGTGCTCGAGGTGGTCCTTGCGGCGCCCCGAGATCGGTCCCGCAGGTCATCCCAATCGATCGCGGAACCAGCCGGGCGGAGCCGGCCCGGCAGCTTTATAATGATCGAACATGATCTGGCGTTTCGAACGAGGGGACGAAGTGGTGCGCGTCGAGACGCGCGTCGACAATTCGTCTGGTGAATATGTCGTCGAGGTCACGTGGGCGGGCCGGCAAGCGGAGACCGAGCGGTTCCTGGACAACGCCGCCTTTCGGACCCGCATCCTGGAACTCGAAAGCCAGCTCGCCGGCGAGCACTGGGCGCAGGTCGGGGGCCCGGAAGTGTTGTGGGACGGCTGGCGCGGTCCCGTCACGAACTGACCAAGCCGTCTTCGCCCGCGATTGCCTCACGCGGGCGGCGTGACCTGACGGCGCGGCATACCGTGACCGACGCGCCCGGCGCTTCCTGATCGCCACGAGCCGCCCGCCCTACCGAACCCCATCGTCGTCGATCGGCCCGCCATTCCCGTCAGGCGGGTCGCGATCCCGCGACGCGCTCACTCCGAGTGCTGCTGCCCAACGGCGACGGTCTGAACATCCATGCCGTGGCGATTGACACCCGCCGTCACCAATGTTTACTCTATGCATGGTTCAACTAGGTATACGTGATGCCGCCGCCTGATCGCCACGACCTCTTCCCCGGCGCTTTGGAGATGATGATTCTCCAGACGCTCCGCCTCGGCCCGCTGCACGGCTACGCGCTTGCGCAGTCGATCAAGCGCGCCTCCGACGACCTGGTGCATGTCGAGGAGGGCTCGCTCTATCCGGCGCTCCAGCGGATGCTCAAGGCGGGCTGGCTCTCGGCGGAGTGGGGGCTCTCCTCTCGCAACCGGCGAGTCCGCGCCTACAAGCTCACGCGTGACGGGAGGAAGCAGCTCGAACGTAAAGTGTCGGCCTTCGAGCGCCTGCTGGAAGGCGTCATCAAGGTGCTGAGGCCGGCGCAATGATCGGATCGCTGCGCCGGTTGTTCTGCCGTCGCGACCAGTCGAGCGATCTCGCCGACGAGGTGGTCGCTGTCGCGGAGATGCGACGGCCCACTCGGCGCCGACGTGACCGCGATGGGTGTATTCAGATCGGCGGCCGCTTCCTCGGGCCTCACGCCCGGCGGACGCGTGCGCTCGCGCAGGTCACGTTGAAGCACTGTCCGGCCAGCATACGGGAGTGGATCGCGACCGCGTGCTGGTTGTCAACATCGACGCCAGACGCAGCCCCCAGGTATCGCCCGAGCGTGGAGGCGCTCTCTACACCCGCATCGTGGAGGCCGTTCGGGCGCTGCCGGGAGTTACCGGCGCATCATTTTCCGCGGTCACGCCGGTGAGCCAATCCACGTGGGACACGATCATTGACAATCCGGTCGGCTTGTCGCTCTCCGAGCCCGATCGACGGGTGTACAGGAATAACGTCAGTACCGGGTGGTTGCCACCTACGGCATCCCTTTCGTCTCGGGACGCGACGTCACGGTCCTGGATCAGGCAAGCGAGCCCACCGTCGCCATCGTCAACGAGGCGTTCGTCCGCCGCTACTTCGCCGGCCGGAATCCGATCGGGCAAACGATTCGCGAGGTAGGTCCTGAGAACCGGCCGCCGGCATCGACCGTGGTGGGTCTCGTGAAGGACGCCGTCGATTCGTCGCTTCGTGAGGTCGCCCCGCCGATCATGTATGTGCCATCGGCGTTCGGGTCGTCGTTGAGCGTGCGCACCGACACGGGATCGCCTGGTGACCTGGCCCGATCGGTCAGGGCGGCGATTGCCGCGATCGACCAGGACCTCTCGCTGACGATCCGGCCGCTCGCGAACGACTTCACCGTGATCGTTGCCCGCGAGCGGATCCTCGCGCTGCTCTCCGGCTTCTTCGGCGGTCTGGCGTTATTGCTGTCGGCGATTGGCTTGTTTGGAGTCGTGTCCTACGGCGTGGGCGCCAGACGTGCCGAGATCGGCATTCGCCTGGCGCTCGGAGCGAGCCAGTTCAGTGTCGTCGGGCTGGTCGTTCGACGGGTCGCCGTCCTGGTCGCAGCCGGCCTGATCGTCGGACTGCCGGTCAGTATCTGGAGCGCGCGCCTGGTGTCAGGGTTGCTCTTCGGCCTCCACGATAGCGATCCCACGACGTACCTTTCAGCGGTAGCGCTTCTGGTGGCCGTCGGCGGTGCCGGCGCGTGGGCTCCCGCCCGTCGCGCCGCCAGGATCAACCCGGCGATTACGCTGCGGGCGGAATAGATTGAAGGTGGACCATTGCTCCAGAGGCACGTGCGCGTTCCCTGGATGGATTGGACCATACCAGCAGCCTGGCTCGTCGAGACCGCTTACTCGATGTTGCCGGCAATGCGATTATTGTAGGATGCAGCCAGATATGCAGAAGTGGGCTGGAGGAGGAATCATGTTTGCTCGCGTCGCAATCGGCGCCGCGTTGATGCTCGCGGCCGCCGGGTCTTCGGGAACGATCGCACAGTCCCGCACCGCATCCGACGCGCTCTTGGGCCGATGGGATCTGGTCGTCCAGGGCGGCACGGGGACGTCACCGTCGTGGCTCGAGGTGGAACGGTCCGGCACCGCCACCCTGGTCGGGCAATTCGTGGGATCCGGCGGCAGCGCGCGGCCGATCGCCAAGGTCGAATTCACCGACGGCACGTTCCGCTTCGCCATCCCGCCACAGTGGGAATCCAATCCGCGCGACATCGTCATCGAGGGGCGGCTCGAGGGCGACCGCATCACCGGTTCGATGACCATGGGTGACGGCCAGAAACTGACGTGGTCCGGCACGCGAGCGCCCTCGCTGCGGCGAACCGGACACCCTGCCTGGGGCGAACCGATCACACTCTTCAATGGCACATCACTCGACGGGTGGCAGCCGGTTGGACGCCGGGACAACCAGTGGCGCGCCGTCGGCGGCGTTCTGCAGAACCCCAACAGCGGCGCCAACCTCGTCACCGTTCAGAAATTCGACGACTTCAAGCTGCACCTCGAGTTCCGCGTGCCGAAAGACGCGAACAGCGGCGTGTACCTGCGGGGCCGCTACGAGCTCCAGGTCGACGACGCGGCCGGCCTCGAGCCGTCCTCACATCACCTCGGCGGGCTCTACGGATTCATTGCGCCGAGCGACAACGTGGCCAAGGCCGCCGGCGAGTGGCAATCGATGGATATCACGCTCGTGGGCCGGATGCTCACCTACGCGCTGAACGGCACGGTCGTCATCAGCAACCGGGAGATTCCTGGAATCACCGGCGGCGCCATCGACAGCGCCGAAGCCGAGCCCGGGCCGCTGCTGCTCCAGGGCGATCACGGTCCCGTGGACTATCGGAACATCGTGATCACCCCGGCAAAAGCTGCGCGATAGCGGCGTCGCCTTTGCGCAGCTCGCCAAGTCGCTCGCTCACGGCTGGAGAGTCTCAGCGTTTGACGGTCCACGCTCGCCTGTCGCGCCACGGTGGACACCCTTCTCGGGTCCGCTGACGACCTCGCCTGCGAGGCGGTGAGCTCCACATGCGGTCAGAACAGCGTCTGGCTTGCTACTCGTCTCGCGGATGACGCCGGCGAGCGAAGGATCGTGAACCTGTCAGCGCCGCGCGTGGACTGACTGACGACCTGGTGGCGCAAGCGGTGGTGAGAAGGGCCGCGCAGTTCGAGTCCAGTGCGGCGAGCCACACCCGTAAGATCAATAAAATAAACTAGTTACTGGCTAGTTGCTTGGCCGATTGCCTAAGTCCCGTTCCCTCAGTCGTTTGTGAAGGGCAGGCCGCACTGGACGATGTCCGCAACTGGATGGTCTGCCTAGCCTCGACCGGCCGCCCGGCCCGATCTGATTGTCAGTGGTGTGGCAAGAGTAGGAGGCGCGTCGTGTGTGGCGCGACTGGCTTGTGACGAGGCCGCTTCCCGCCTAGACGGCAATTGTCGCGGCTGCCCAGCCTCCCGGGTCTTTATCGGACTGGATCCGCCGATGCAGATCAACCACCACGGCGTCGCCATCGCGGCGGATCACATATCGGTACAAGTTCCTGGTCGCTCGACCCGCTGTGTGGACGCCGTCGGGTTGATATTGGGAATCATGCTTGGTGCACTGGAAGCGGTGGTCTTTCGGCAGCCACTTCACGGCGTTGTTCTGATGCGGGCACGAGAGCGCAAAGACATAGAGCTGGCCCTGCGCGCGCGCCACGATCACTTGCGCGGAGCGATCGATATTGACGCCGTCGGTCGCGGGAATCGGATAGCGGCGATCACCTCCCGCCTGGATTCCCTCGATCGGAGACACCGGCAATGGCGCAGCCTGGACTGGCGACATGCCGAGCAGTGCGATACCCAACCCCGCGCAGCTGGCTGACTGCAAGAACTCGCGGCGAGTTGTACCGTCGCAAGACGCATCCGTGTCGCAGGCGGAGCATCCAAGATCATCGCGCAGTGTGCCCATGGGTTCACCCCAGATTGAGAAGGCCTACGCCGGCCAGCGTCGTCAAGAACCAAAGAACGAGACTGGCTAGCGCGCTACGGTGGAGCGCCCACGGAGGCGTCACACCTCGGGCGACCTGACGATGGCGGCGCCGCAGCAGTGCGCCGTTGATCAGGAGCATGGCGATCAGTCCCATCTTGAGCCAGAACACTCGCGACTACAGAAAGGTTTCGACATCAGCGGCGAAGAGCAGCAGACCGCTGATGAACAGCGCCGCGAGCCCCAGAAGGACGATCCCGTGCGTCCGGCCCAGAAGCTCTACCGTCGCCCCCTGCGCCGTCGACGCGTCTGCTGCAACCGAAAGCGTCACAAGGTCCACTGCGATCGCGCAGCCACCGCCGCCCACCAACCCGGCAATGTGCATGAACTCAATCCCGGTGCGGAGCGCGGCGTGGTTAGAGTAGATGGATGTCCACGATTCGAGGAGGCTGGTGAACACGTCAGCGATTCCCGAAGATCATCACGAGGTAGCCCGCCGTGCCCACACTGATCGATGCGACAGCCAGGTTGCGATGCCGCGATCTGCCGCTGCTGCTGGCCCTTCCGTCCTCGCCGTCTGGCGCTGCTAGTGTCGTCGCCATGAAGCCAACATCTGCCGCCATCATTAGCAAGCCGTGCACGAGTCGAAGCTTCCGCCCCTGCTTCTCGCTGCGCCCCTCCTTACCGAACATGTTCCAGATGCCGGTGACGGTGTTTGCCGCGAAGAGGGTTCCGATCCCCGCACCGACGGCGACATGCGCGCCTTTTCTGCCGTCGGCATTGCCGTCCGCGCTGTAGAGAGACTGGCCGAGAATCAGTTCGGTCGCAAAAAGCGGCAACGTCGCAAAGCTGGCGTATTTGTGTATCTTCCTGCGCTTCTGGTACGCCTCGCTGTGTTCGATCGCCGCCGCATGCAGCGGCTGGGTTGAGTCTTGCTCGAATAGCGTCGGTCGAATAGCGAGCGACTGGGCTGGCACGGTGGCCTTGGCGTTATCGATACTCGACGCCCAATTGATGTGCCATGCGTTCTGGACGGGAGGCGTTGAGAACAGGACCGGTGCGTTACCCTCCGTCTGCGCGTACGCGGATGGCGTCACCAACAAGAGAGACGCGGCCCCGACTAGCAAAAATCGCATAAATCCTCCTTCCCAAGGAACCATGAGCTGAACGCGCGCGCTGTGGCAGACCGGCGCGTGTTACTGAATGACCACATATCGCCAGAGGCGCTCTGTTTCCTTGGCGCCGACGTACTTACCGATCTGCCCGTTCCGTGTCGGCCTGCGAGCTGACGGAGACGAACTCGCCAGCCGCCATCGACATCGCGCCCGCCACGAGGCCGGCAACCCCTGCGACCAGCATCTCCCCACGCCCGGCACTGGCCGCCGCCACGCCAACGATCAGGCTTGCGGTGGAAACGACGCCATCGTTTGCTCCCAGCACCGCGGCCCGCAACCAGCCGATGCGCTCGGTGCGATGTCGTTCCAAATGAACACTTCGGAGCATAGGTGGCAGCGTAGACCGATTACAGCAGTGCCCAGACGGGCGGAAAGGTCCCAAGCACACCCAGCGCGATCAGGAGCAGAGTTGCCGCACCGACGCGACCCGGAGCGATCTCCCGTGCCTTCCAGCGATTGTGCAGCACGGCCCACGCAATCAACCAGACGATCGTCGCCAACGTCGTTCGGCCGGACAGACCACCGGCTGGGGCATACAACGCGGGAGCCGCAAAGATGCCGGCTTCATTGAGGAGCACCACCGCGCCCATCGCAAATGCGCCGATGCCCCCGCCCAGAAGCGCCGCCATTGCGCTGCCGTTGACCTCATGCGATGTCATCGATAGAGAAGTCGTCGCCAGCGTCATCTCCAATCCCTAGTCCAGGGGGGCCACTTTGTTGACGAACACACCCATTAACGACACGAACGCCACCAGCGCGAACGAGATCGCCAGCAGCGCCATCGATAAATTCCGCAACGATGAGTTCTGGAGCACCCTTGACCGGTAACGGACGGCGACGAATGCGACCGCCGTGGTCAGCATCGAGGCAATCCACGGCATATGCTCCTTGCTCTCCATCGCAAACGTGTGCAGCCACGCCGTACTCGGACTCGCCAGTAGTAGCGCCCGGGGGAACTCGCCCAGATCGGTCACTCCGGCCAGAGGCGTGACACGGTACGGCGGGAAGATGACGTAGGTCCCCACGATGACGGTGAGCCAGAGCAGTACGGCGCTCAGCACTGTTACGCCAGCCAGCGCCCCCG
>JBDTSX010000260.1:0-7134 GCA_039930925.1 Acidobacteriota bacterium
CGGCCGCTGCTTGAACACCGGGCTGCGGGTGCTCACGAAATCGAGGAATCGATCCGCCTCGATGTGCTTCTCCAGAAACGCCCGCGTCGGGGGGGCCCGGTTGATGTCGCGCTCGTCCACGTCGATCTGCTGCTGCTCCAGATAACTTCTGGCGTTTCGACAGGTCGTTCAAGTGGGTTTCCAGTACAAGGTCGCCTTCGGCATCCGTCAATTCTATCGGACCTGCGGCGCAGACGCGCCCCTGTCCGCTTCGGACGGTGGAGCACCCCGCGCAGACGCATCCGCGTCAGGCTCGGGTCCTCAACGGTTCCAACCCGCGGCATCGGCGGGTTCGCGCTCGGGCTGGGGAGTGCTACGCCGAGCGGGTACAATGGAGAGGGTGTTGACCATCAACGAGATCTTCCACTCGATCCAGGGGGAGTCGACGCACAGCGGACGGCCCTGCGTGTTCGTACGGCTGACCGCCTGCGACCTCCGCTGCTCCTGGTGCGACACCGCCTACGCCTTCCATGAAGGCAGCAAGATGAGCGTGGACGCCGTGGTCGAGCAGGTGAATGGGTACGGTTGCCCACTGGTCGAGGTGACCGGTGGAGAGCCGCTCCTTCAGCGCGACGTGTATCCGCTGATGGAGCGCCTCCTCGACGCAGGCCACACCGTGATGGTCGAAACCGGTGGTCACATCAGCATTGCGCAGATTCCGCCGCAGGTCATCCGCATCATGGACGTGAAGTGTCCCGGCAGCGGCGAGGCGGCCAGGAACCACTGGGAAAATCTCGAGCAGCTGACGCCCCGCGACGAAGTGAAGTTCGTTCTCCGCGATCGCGCCGACTACGACTTCGCGCGCGATATCGTCGTCAGGCACGGGCTCACCGGGCGCACCGCGGCGGTGCTCTTTTCGCCGGTGCACGGCGTGCTGGACGCGAAGGAGCTGGCCGCGTGGATCCTGCAGGATAAGCTCACCGTCAGGCTCCAGCTCCAGGCGCACAAATTCATCTGGGATCCCATGACGCGCGGAGTCTGACAGAACGTGTGGGTTCCGCCTCCAGGCGGAAAATCTCCTCCGGCCGGCTGTCAAAGGATCGCGATATTTTCCCTCCCCGGGCGGAGCGGTCCGGTTGAAGACGGACACTGCAGACGCAGCAAGAGGTGACGTGAGGGCTGTTCTTCTCCTCAGCGGCGGGCTCGATTCGTACACCGCCGGCGCGATGGCGCGGGCGGATGGCTACGAGCTGTACGCGCTGACGATCCGATACGGGCAAGTGCACGCGGTCGAGGTCACAGCGGCCAGGAACGTGGCTCGCGACCTGGGCGTCGCCCGGCACATCGAGCTCGACGTCGATCTCGCCGCGTTCGGGGGCTCGGCGCTGGTCGGCGACGGGGCGATCCCGAAGGACCGCGAGCTCGAAAGCACCACGATCCCCTCCACCTACGTGCCGGCGCGCAACACCATCTTCCTTTCACTGGCGCTTGGCTGGGCTGAAGTGGTCGGCGCAGACGCGATCGTGCTCGGGGTGAACGCCCTCGATTACTCCGGCTATCCTGACTGCAGACCGGAGTATCTCGAGGCATTCGAACGCCTGGCGGCGCTCGCCACGAAAGCCGGCGTCGAAGGGACGCCGCTCCGGCTCCTCGCGCCTTTGCTCCGCCTCTCCAAGGCCGACATCGTGCGCCGGGGCGAGGCGCTCGGCCTTCGGTACGAGCTCACCCACAGTTGTTACGATCCCGCCCCGTCCGGCCAACCGTGCGGGCGCTGCGACAGCTGCCGCCTGCGCGCCCGCGGCTTTCAGGAAGCGGGCGTCGAGGATCCAGCGTTGCCGTCCGTCAAGAGCACCCCCGGTGACTGAGCGGCTCTACTACACCGATCCGTACGTGGTCGAGTTCGACGCCCGCGTCGTTCGCCTCGACGAGCATGACGGACGTCCGGCCGCGGTGCTCGATCGCACCGCCTTCTATCCGACTTCGGGAGGGCAGCCCTTCGACACGGGACGCCTGGGGACTGTCGCCGTCATCGAGGTCGTCGATCGGGAGGACGATGGGATCCTGCATGTGCTCGAGGGCCCGGTCGAAACCGGCCCGATTCACGGGTCGATCGATTGGACGCGCCGGTTCGATCACATGCAGCAGCACACCGGCCAGCATGTCCTGTCCGCGGCCTTCGATCGGCTGCTGGGCGCGCGCACCGAAAGCTTTCATCTCGGCTCAGCGTCCTCGACCATCGACCTCGGCCCGGTGATCGCGGCGGGTGACGTCGTGCGCGCGGAGGAAGAGGCGAACCGGGTGGTCTGGGAGGATCGTCCGGTGACGATCCGTTTCGTGGAGCCGGATGAAGCCGCGAGGCTGCCGCTTCGGAAGGAGCCCGCGCGAACCGGGCGCCTCCGGGTCATCGAGGTGCACGACTTCGACATCTCGGCGTGCGGCGGCACGCACGTCGCCCGCACCGGGTCGATCGGCACGATTGCGATCGTCTCGACAGAGAAGTTTCGCGGCGGGACGCGCGTGGAATTTCAGTGCGGTCTGCGCGCGCTTCGCGGCTACCGGACACTCCGCGACATCGTCGCGTCAGGCGTCCGGTTGATCTCGGCGCTGCCGGGTGAGCTGCCGGCGGGCATCGAGCGGCTCCAGGGGGAGATCAAGCACGCCAGGCGGGAGATCCATGATCTGCAGGCGCGGCTCGCCTCGTTCGAGGCGTCTGCGCTCGTCGATCGCGCCGTCACGCACGGCGCCTCCCGCGTGGTCATCGAGGCGCTGGAGGGTTGGGATCAGAACGGGCTGAAGACCATCGCCACCGCAATCGCGCAGCGGCCAGGACACCTGGCCATGTTGTTCGCCGGAGCGGGCGCGCGGGATTCGGGGGCTCACGACTCGACGACCGGCGGCCCGCACCCGTGGGCCGTCGTCATTGCCCGCTCGGCCGGCGCCACAGCCGACTGCGCGTCGCTACTCAAACAGCTGACCGCGAGGTTCGGCGGTAAAGGGGGCGGACGCGCCGACCTCGCCCAGGGGGGCGGGCTGCAGGGCTCGCCCGCGGACCTGCTCGACTTCGCACGGACGCTCCTCTGATGGCACGCCCTGCGCCAGTGTAGAGACGGATTCAAAACCGTCCGTGGCGTCCGGCTTCAGCCGTGCACGCGGGGATCGGCGGTTTCAAAACCGTCCGTGGCGTCCGGCTTCAGCCGTGCGCGCGGGGATCGGCGGTTTCAAAACCGTCCGTGGCGTCCGGCTTCAGCCGGACGGGTTACGGTTTGAGGCCACTTCTGGTCACACACCGTTGCCTGGTCCGGCGTCTCCCTCGAGCTGCGCGAATGTTCTGAGGTCGGTTTCGACCGCGGCCGTCCAGGACGTGTGCCGGTCGGTGGCCCCGAACGACCACGGCATCGCGAGCGGATACCCCTGCGCGGCGGCGCGCCTGAGACGATTGAGCACGCTCTGTTTCCTCCCGATCAGTTCAGGCCAGATGTCCGTTCCGGCCGTCGCGAACTCGCCAACGATTCCGGGGAACCGTTCGTCGAACGTGTGCGGTTCCAATCGGCGGCCTCCGCCGGGATAGTGGTGGAACTGATTGATCTCGGCCGTGATGCCGGTGCGGCGGATCGTGTCGAGCATCGCAAAGCCGATCGTCGGCTTGAACCCCGCCCGGCGGATCCGTTCCTTGCCTTCCTCGAGGAACGCTCGCATTGGCGCTTCCGGCACCGGATGCGTCAACCGCTGGTCGGGATGCCAGCCGTTGGTGATCCACTCCGGTTCGTTGATCACTTCCCAGGCGTAGATGACCTCCCGCCGGTCCGTCGAGATGCGGAGCAGCGGCTCGAGGGCGAAGTCCAGGAACAGTTGCCGCTTGGCCGGATCGTTGATGGCGTCGGCGCGCCCCTGTTTCACCCAGTCGGGATCCGGAATGACCGCCGCCGCATCGAGCGGGTCCCGCATCGCGAGCGGCCGGATCCCGGGGCTGCAGAAGTGAAAGTCGATCAGGACGGGAAGGAGTTGAATCGGTGGCAGGCCGAGGGCGTTGGCGGCCGCAAACCGGCGCAGCAGCTCTTCGAAATGTAACTGACACTCGGCGCTGAGCGGCGGTGGATCGAAGTGCCAGAGGTCGCCGGATACGGCGTCCGGCTGTGGAGCGGCGGGCCCCTGTCCGTAGGTCAATCCGTCGGCCAGAATGAACCAGCGCACCACGCTGATCCCGAGGCTGCGCAAGTGCTGCAGATCGACGTCGATCTCCGCGTGCCAGGTCGGCTCCGCTGGCTCGGCGCGCCACGTCGGCGGAGCGAGGCCGAAGTCCCAGCCGTAGTCACGCCACGGATAGTTGACGCCCACCTGCATCGTGATGCTCCCGGAGGCCGGCGATCGCCCGAAGGGGCGGTGTCCGGTTCAGTGTCCCTGCAGCTTGACGAGCGTGACCCCTGCTTCGCGCGCCACTTCGGCGTCAGAGTCGCTCGCCGCCTTTCGCAAAGCCGGCAATGCCGCCTCCGCCTCCGGACCGAATGATCCCAGCGCGGTGGCGGATGCCAGCCGGACTTGCACTTCCGGATCCTGGAGTCCCGTGGCGAGCGCGCTGACCGCATCCGAACCGCCTTCGTGGATGATGCCCAGGTAGGTGGCGGCGACCGAGCGAATGCCGGGATCGGCGTCGGTCATGCGCGCGACGCCCAATGGCACCACGGCGCTCGACTGCAGCGGCGCGCGCTCTTTCAGCTTGCCGATCGAGCGAAGCGCCTCGCGGCGGACGATCGGGTCGTCACTGGCGAGCGATTCGCGCAGCGGTCCGAACGCCTCGGGCCCCATGAAGCTGAGGGCAATCGCCGCTTCCGCGGTCAGTGCCGGATCGGGCAGCTGCTCGGCCACCTCGCCGATTGCTGAGGCTGCGGCGGGGCCGAGGATGCCGCACGCCTTGAGCGCCGCTTTCACATGCTCGGGCGTGGCTGCCGGATCCTGCAGCGTGGTGTGAATCATCGGCAGCGCGCGCGGACCGAGCTGCTCCACATACTTCGCCGCCGCCGAAGACACTGTCGGATTCTGGCTGTAGAGCTGATCGATCCACGTGTTCTCGTCAGCCGGCACGGCCGTCTCGACAGCCGCGTCCGGCGCCCGGTAGCGCAGGTAGTACCAGCCGCCGGCGACCACTCCGCAGACGAGTAAGCAGGCCAGGATGATGATTCGACGCACGCGAACATTGTAGCGGCCGCGATCGCGATTCGATCGCTGATTGCGCCTTGCTCGCCGCGGTTGTCTTGTTCTGGAGGGGAGAGACGCATTTCAGAAGGCCAATCGTCCGGCTGAAGCCGGACGCCACGAAGGCTTTGAAACCACCGCTTCCAGGGCGCTAGTGCCGGGTGAAGTTCGACAGGATCTCGACGCCGAGGTCGGCCATCCGGTTCACCGTGGCCGACGGGATCATGAACCCGTTGGCGAGCATCGAGAACACGAGCCTCTCGCCGTCGCGTGTCCTGACGTATCCCGAAAGCGCTCGCACGTTGGAAATGGAGCCGGTTTTGACCAATGCATTGCCACCGGCGCGCGTACCCTTCAGCCGCGTCGCCATCGTCCCGTCTGTGCCGGCGATCGCCAGCGTGGACATGAACGCCTCGCGATGGCGCGGATCCGTGTAGAGGTGCGCGAGGGTCGTCGCCAGCGCACCCGCGGTCACATAGTCGTATCGCGACAGGCCGGATCCGTCGGCCATCACATAGGCGTCCGGCGGGATGCCCCACGCGTCCAACGTTCGCCGCACCGCGAGTCTGCCTCCCTCCGCCGTGCCGAGTCCGCCGTTGGCCGCGCCGAGCGCCTTCAGCAGCGTTTCCGCGTACAGGTTCTGGCTGACTTTCATCAGCACGGTCCCGATTTCCAGCAGCGAGGGGGACTGGGTGGATACCAGCACATGGCGCTCCGGCGTGGCCCCCCCGAGCACTTCCGTCGCAATGTCGTCCTGATCGACCGCCTCGCCACTGACCGCGATGCCGCGCGCGCTCAGCCCGTCCTTGAGGCATTGCGCGAAGTAGACGGTCGGATTCACGACCGCCACATCTCGATTGAAGCTGGCGCCGCCAGCCGGCGTTAACCCAGTTACTTCAAGCACCGGGCGCTCGAGATGGCGCCTGAAATCGATCGTGTTTTCTGATCCGGACGGGCCGGTCACGGCATGGTTCAAAATCGAGAAGCCGTGACCCGGGGCGAGTTTCACGATTGCGGCGTCCCCGACCGCGGTTCCGGGCGAGACGCTGAGCGGTGCGACATTCTCGTTGAACTCCAGCGCGCCGACCGGCGCCGCGTAGTCGTACTGGAGGTAATCCCACGACCACCCGGCGCCAAGCCCCTCGTCGTCGAACGCCTGATCGTCGCCGACAATCCGCCCTTCGATCGACGAAATGCCAGCGGCCTGGAGCGCCCGCGCCCACTCGTCCAGCACGAGCTCGCCGCGTCCGTCGTGCGTGTTGATGGAGGGATCGCCGGTGCCGCGCGCGACGAGATCGCCGTGCAGCACGCCGCCCGACACCGTCCCGCTCGTCTCGAGCGTGGTCGTGAATCGATGGTCCCATCCGAACGCGTCCGCGGCGGCCGCGAGCGTCAGGATTTTCATATTGGAGGCGGGCATCATCAGCTTGCCGGCGTTCAGCTCGTAGAGCCGCTCGCCGGTGTCGAGGGACCTGATGTCGATCGACCACGTGCCGCGGTCCATGAGGGGCGCATGGAACACCCGCGCGAGGTCGTCCCGCAGATCGCGTACGGCCCGAGAGGACTGGGTCTGTACCAGGCCGCTGTGGGGGGGTTGGTGGGCCGCGCAGCCAGGCGCGCCGAGGATCGCCGCGAGCGCCGGCGCGCCGACGAGCAGCAGGCGTCGGGTTATTTCAGGTCCTCGAGCGCTTTGACGATCCCGTCAATCGTGGCGGCGTCCACCTTGGCCGCGCCCGGGCTGCCGGCGCGCGCCGCGAATCCGCTGTCTGGCGAACGCGCGAACGTGACGCGCTCTTCCTTGCCTTCGTCGTACTTCATCGCGATCGTCAACTCGGGTTTGTCGAGTCCGGTCTTCGCCGTGCTGTCGACGAACCCAGTGGCGCGCGCGCCGGTCGCCGCCGAGATCAGCGCTTCGAGCTTGGCGGCATCCACGTCGCGGGCGGTCGGCGCCAGCTGGCGCCACAT
>JBDTSX010000261.1:0-7129 GCA_039930925.1 Acidobacteriota bacterium
GACGCGTCCGGATCCAGTTTTCGCGCGACATGGCCGGCGCCACGTTCCGCGATCACGTTCATGTCCGCTACGGCGGACCTCAGGTCCCGCCGGTTGCGCCGCCGACGTTCACGGCCACCTACAACGATGGGACCCGCTCGCTCGAGATCCGGTTCAAGGATCCGCTCGAGCGGCTCAAGCCGGTGTCGATTCAGCTCGATGAAAGCATTACCGCGACCGACGGCCAGCCGCTGACCCCGTGGTCGCTCACGTTCACGACGGGCGGGACGGAGTAGGGATCCGGGATCCGGGATCCGGGATCCGGGACCCGGGATCCGGGGTTCGGGGTCCGGCAGCTCTACCCGGGGCTCGCCTGCGGAACCGCGCGACCTCCCCATCGCCGCCGCACCGCCCGCACGATCCACGCGGCGAACACCACCATCAGGATCACGCAGACCACGACCACCGCCGCTGCGACCGCGGGATACTTCAGCGCCACCATGCCCAGGCCGACGACGAAGATGTCCTCGAGGCCGCTGAGGATCCAGTTGGAGAACGGCTCCGGGCTGGTGTTGGCGAGCGCGCGCGTGCCGGCCTTGGTGAAATGCGAGCTGGCCGCAAGCGTCCCGCCGAGAAGCGCCGCGAGACCTTCGACCGCCGGGCTCGCATCGCCGAGCGTCGCGACCGCGATGAGGGCGCCTCCGAGCGGACGGATGACGGTGTGCATGGCGTCCCAGATCGAATCGACCCAGGGGATCTTGTCGGCGACGAACTCGATCACGTACAGCACCAGCGCCGCGCCAATCACGAGGTTGTTGTCGAAGACGCGGAATTGCGGAGGCAGCGCGACCCAGTCGAAACGGCTGGCCAGTCCGAGGATCGCGACGGTGGCGTAGAGATTGATCCCGGCCGCGAACGAGAACCCCATCGTCCGGCCGAGCAGGGTCAGAATGTCCACCTATGTGATGTATCACACGGCGGACGGCGGGAAAAGCGCGGTCAGCCCTCGGCGAGCAGCGCCTTGATGCGCTCGCGCACGGTCACCGCCAGCTTGTCCCGATCGTCGAGCGTCAGTCCGGCAGTCTCGACCGGCGTGCCGATGCGGACGTGCACGTCCACCGGCTGGATCACCAGGCTGCCTTTGCGCATGGCGTGACGTGTGCCGGTGATCGCGATGGGCACGACCGGCACCTGCGCCGTGATCGCCATGATGAAGCCCCCCTTCTTGAACGGGAGCAGCTCTCCGGTGCGGCTGCGGGTCCCTTCCGGGAAGACCAGGAACGAATTCCCCTCGCGCATCGCCTGGGCGGCCCGTTCGATCGCGGGCAGGCTCTGGTCGCGGTTGCCGCGTTCGAGTGGGATGAATCCGGCGAGGTCGAATGCCCTGACCAGCACCGGCAGCTTCCGGAGCTCAGCTTTGTAGACAATCCGAAGCTTCGGGAACAGTTCGTGGAGCGCGTGAAAGATGATCGGCGGCTCGACGTTGCTCGCGTGATTGACCGCGTAGACCGCGGCGCGGCCCAACTGGATGTTCGAGGCGCCGGCCACGGTCAGCTTGATACCGCTCAGGAACAGGCCCAGCCGCACGCCGAGATGGGCGACGCGATAGAGCAGGACGCGGTTGCCGAAGAGCAGCGCGATCAGGATGAACGGGGGTCCGATCAGCAGGACGAACAGGGCGACCGCGACGAACGTGATGATCGAGCGGAGCGCAGCAAGCATAAGAAAAAAGGGACGGGACTCTTTCGATCGAAAGAATTCCGTCCCTGGTCTGATGAAAGGCGAGCGTTTCTAGGAGGCTCTGGCGGTGCGGCGAACCGTCACGCGCGTGGTCGGGGCGGCTTTCGCGGCCTTGGCGCGGGCAATCGAACGGTTCTTGGTCGTGAAACAACGATCGAGCGCCCGATCCACTTTCTCTTCGATCGCCGTGGTGATCTCGTGCGACACCTCGGTGATTTCGGACACGACGAGGAACTTGGCCCGGTCGAGCATGCGCTTCTCGCGGAACGAGAGGTTCTTGGAACGCGCGAGGAACGTCAGGCTCTTGAGGACCTCGACCACGTCGTAGATCGAACCGGTGCGCATCCGGTCCGAATTGTCCTTGAATCGGCCTTTCCAGTTCTGGTGATTGTCGATTTTGCCGTCGCCGAGGAGGGAGAACAACCGCTCGATTTCTTCGTCGTTGATCGCGCGCCGGAGGCCGACGCCGTCAACGTTGTCCACGGGAACCAGCACCGTCGTTTCGTTGGCGACCATCCTCAGGTGGTAAAACCCGCACGTCGTACCGAGGATGGTTTTGATTTCGATGCCCTGAACGACGCCGAGTCCGTGGTTTGGGTAAATGACCTTGTCACCGACCTGGAATGTCACGTGTCCCCCAACTAAAAGGTGTGTAGGCTGGTAGTTCTTACGCGAGCAGTTTCTTCATTATAGCCGAAGACGACTCCCCTCGCAACGGGAAACAGGCGGAAAGTGGCCGTTTTTCGCGAATTTCGGCTTTGGCCGGTGTCACAGAAGCTGCACGACCGGGTGCCGCGGGGGCACATTCCTGTCCCCTACCTCAGACGCTAAGGGCCGTGCTGAAAAGAGTTTGCGGCGAATGCCCGAGAGGTCTACGCGCCTGGCGACGCCCCTTCCCGGCTCTACAGAATGGCAGAATCTGATCGCATCTCGCTCAACGCCGAACGGTCGAACTGTCGTGGATTACGGCTCAGGTCGAACCGCCATAGCGGGCCATGGCGAGATCGACGAGCTCTTCGATCAGCTGTGTGTAATTGCGCCCAGCCTTCCGCGCGGCCATCGCAAATTCTGCCTTCGACGCCAACCAGGGGTTGGGATTGGCTTCGATGACCGCGACACGGCCGTCCGGTCTGAGCCGCATGTCGATCCGGGCGTAGTCCCGGAGCTCGAGCGCCTGGAAGACCGCGACCGCGGTCTGCTGCAGGAGCGCGGCGGTTTCCTCCGACAGGTCTTCAGCGATCGCGGACTTGGTGTCCTTGTACGCGGCGGTCCCTTTCCCCCATTTCACTTCGGCGCCGGCAATGCGCGGCCGGCCCTCCGGCAGCTTGGAGAGATCCAGTTCGATGACCGGCAGCGCCGTGGGGTTGTCGTTGCCGATCACCCCGACGTACATCTCCCGGCCGTCCACGTATTCCTCGATCAGCACCGGGGAGTCGAAGTTCGCGTGCAGCCAGTCGATCCGCTCCATCAGCTCGCGGATGGATGAGACCACGGCGTTGAACTCGATCCCGATCGATCCGTCTTCGCGCGCCGGCTTGACGATCACCGGAAATTCCAGGTCGTGGGAGAAATCGAGCCGCCCGCGATAGGACCGGGCGAACACCGGCGTGGCGATGCCGTGGAACTCGAGAATCTTCTTGGCGAGCGCCTTGTCCTGTCCGTAGAGCAGGCCGCGCGATCCCGACCCGGTGATCCGTTTGCCAATCAGCTCGAGATAGCCGGCGATGCAATAATCCGCGGTGTCATTGCCGGCGAACGACTCGGCCAGGTTGAACACCAGGTCGCAGTCGATCTTGGCGAGCGCGTGCAGGCTTCTGATCGATCCATCGAGGACGTGCAGCGTCGCCTTGTGTCCGAGCTTGAGCAGCGTCTCGGAGACTTCGTCCTCGACTTCCTTCTTGTCGAGCGTGCGCATCAGCGGCTTGTCGGACGCCGACGCCTCGTCGTCGTCGGTTTCCCAGCGGTCGTACAGGACGACGATGTTCAGTGTGCTCACGTGTCTCCGACGCGATTATATGGACACCCGATCGAAACGCCAAGCGTTCGCGTGCGTCGAACCCGTTGACACGCCCGCCGCGGTGGCACAAGATCGGTGGCTCGAACACCACTCGGAAGGACAGTCAAGATGCGAAGGCTAACGATCACGGCGGCGCTGCTGGCGCTCGGCCTCGTGACGGCGTGCGGCGGACCTAAGGGCGAAGAATTCACGACCTCGGATTCCGCGGTGATCCGCCAGGTGGACGCCGACTTCGTGGCGGCCTTCAACGCCAAGGACACGGACAAGATCGTGACGATGTACGCCGAGAACTCGGTGTTCATGCCGCCGAACAAGCCGATGCTGCGCGGCACCGGCCCGCTGAAATCGTTCTACGCCGATCTCTACACGCAGGGCGCGACCACCCTGACGCTCGAACCGGACGAAGTCAGCGGGCATGGCCCGATCGCCTACCAGAGCGGCAGCTTCTCGCTGGGCTCCGGCGCCACGCACGACCGCGGGAAGTTCCTGTTCGTGATGCGCAAGATGGGCGACCGGTGGCTGTTCCAGCACTGCATCTGGAGCAGCGACCTGCCGAAGCCGGTCGGCTAATCGCCGACCGCCGCGAAGCGCTCAGGACGCCGGCGTGGGCAGTACCGGCTCGGTCCGCTCCGGCCGGCGGTACCCGAGCAGCGCTGGTGTCCATGCGGCCACCCACGCGGACGCCAGCACGCAGCCGATCCCGCCGGTGACGACCGAGACGACCGGGCCGAGCCAGTTGGCCACGAGCCCGGCTTCGAGCTCGCCGAGCTGCGGCCCGCCCATGAAAAAGATCATGTTGACGCCGGTCATCCGCCCGCGGAGGTGATCCGGCGTCTCCAGCTGCCGGATCAGATTCCGGAACACCATGCTGACGGTGTCGGCCGCCCCGGTCACGGCCAGGCATGCGAACGTCAGCCAGAACGAGGTCGAGAGGCCGAACACCATCGTCGCCACCCCGTAGACCAGCACCGCCGCGACCAGCATGCGTCCCCGCTCCTCGATGCGATCGATCAGCTTGATCATCAGTCCGCTCGTCAGCACCGCGCCGGCCGCCGGCGCGGCATACAGCCAGCCGTAGCCGCGCGCGCCGACGTGGAGCACGTCCTGGGCGAAGATCGGCAGCAGCGCCGTCGCCGACGAGAAGAAGGTCGCAAAGAAATCGAGCAGCATCGTCGAGCGGATGAGCGGCGCGTGGAAGACGAACCGCAGTCCCTCGAGCGCGGCGCTGACGCTGAAGTCGCGCCGGTCGCGCGGACGCTCGCCGGTCATGTGCGTCATCCCCTGCCCCTTCATCAGGACCAGCGCACCGATCACGAACAGGAACGAGACCGCATTCGCCGCGTAGACCCAGCCGACGCCCGCCGTGGCGATCAGCAGGCCGCCGCACGCCGGACCCGCGACCGACGCGGTCTGCGTCGCCATGGTGTTGAGGCTGATCGCGTTCGGCAGATCGGCGCGGGGGACGAGCGACGGCAGGAGCGCGTGGCGCGCGGGGAGATCGAACGCCCCGGCCGCGGAGCTGCAGGCCGCGAGCAGGTAAATCGGCCAGACCGCGTGCAGGCCCCGGAACGTGAGAACGGCGAGGACCACGGCCAGCACCGCCATCGTGGACTGCGTGACCAGCATCACCATCCGGCGGTTCAGCGCGTCGGCGGCAACGCCGCTGATCAATGAGAACAGGAGGATCGGGCCGATGCGCGCGAGCCCGACCAGGCCGAGCGCCAGGGCGCGCCGGTCGGCAGGCACCAGGAGCGACACATGCCAGAGCATCGCCGCCGCCTGCATGTAGCTGCCGCTGAACGAGACGAGGAGCCCGGCCCAGAGGAGGCGGAAATTACGGTGGGTCAGCGAAGCGAACACTCGGTGCAATGTACCACTACGGCTCGGGCGGGCGGGCGGCCAGTCCAATCGGCGCGAGGGCGGTCGGCTCGTCACCCTGCGCGGCTGGCGACTCGCGCGCGCGCTCATCGAATTGCCCTTCCATCAGTGCGTGCTCAGCCCAATCGACCAACGCCGCAATGCGATGTTGAAGGGTCCTCGCCGTCGACTTCTTCACGTGTGTCGCCCGCCCAGCCCGACTGCCGCTGACGCCCTGGCCCGGTTGGTCGGCGTCAGATCCGGACGAGTTGCGGCAGGTGATCGAAGTGCTTGTCTCGCGCGTGGAGAGGGAGGTTGTGCTGCAGCACCAGCGCCGCTAGCCACATGTCGTTGGTCGGAATCGGCGTGCCCTGCCTGCGGAGTTGACGGAACAGCGCCGCGTAATGATACGTCGTCTGGTCGTCGGCGAACACCACGCTCACGCCGTCCTTCAACAGAAACCGCCGCAGGATCCGTTCGTTCTCCGCCTCCCGACGCCCGTGCGCGAAGCCTGCGCGCAACTCGGCGATGACGACGAACGGCATTACAATCGCTTCAGCTTCCTCCAGCAGCGCCACCGTCTCGATGACATTCTTGCAAAGGTCGACGTATCGATTGGTGTCGAGCGCGACTCTCACCGCCACATTGCCTGGTCGACCCGATCCTGCGCGGCCAGGGCCGACTCGGACGCCTTGTCGGGCTTCCAGCTGCCGGCAATGTCACCAAGATCCCGCCGTTTTCGCCGTGCGCCCGACAGACCGGCACCTTCCACCAGGGCATCGACCGTCGCCGCGTTCAGGCTCTTTCCAGCAGCTTTGGCGCGTTGGCGAATTGCTTGATCAACCGCCACCGGAACGCCGCGAATCGTATACTGCATGCACATAGGATAGGCAATGCAGGCAAATGATGCAAGCGCACCGTGGTAGCGCCGCCGGCTCGGTTCCTCCACCTCTCTTCTGAGGTAGCGACGGGTCAGCGCAGTTTGCTTATTGTGAGCCATCGCGGATCGATCGCGTGCTCACCAGCTTGGATGACGATCCGCACAGCGTCCTGATCAGCGGGGTCAGGAGACACTTGAATTCCAGGAACGATCGCGGACGGGGACGCTCAGTAGTCGGGCGGAGCCCGTTGCGAGCCAGCCGACAGTCACCGAGCACGCGGGTCATATCGGCCTGTGCCGCCTGCGAGGAGTTCTTGAAGAAGTAAAACAGCGCACCGATCACGAACAGGAACGAGACCGCATTCGCCGCGTAGACCCAGCCGACGCCCGCCGTGGCGATCAGCAGGCCGCCGCACGCCGGACCCGCGACCGACGCGGTCTGCGTCGCCATGGTGTTGAGGCTGATCGCGTTCGGCAGATCCGCGCGGGGGACGAGCGACGGCAGGAGCGCGTGGCGCGCGGGGATTCGCTCGCGAGGGAAGTGACGTAAAATGGGTCTTCCCTCCGGGCCGGAGTGGTGAAACTGGCAGACGCGCGGGACTCAAAATCCCGTGACCTTCGGGTCGTGAGGGTTCGACCCCCTCCTCCGGCACCAA
>JBDTSX010000262.1:0-7129 GCA_039930925.1 Acidobacteriota bacterium
CCTGGCGCAGCGCCACCCGCAGGCAGCCGCGGGATCAACCCGGCCGTGCTGCCACCCGGAGCGGGAGGCGGACGCGGCGGCGCACGCGGCCTGCGGCTGAACCGCGAGCCGGTGGCACTGTCGTCGCTGGCGGCGGCCGGGGGAGGGCTCGGCCTGCGCGCCGTCAAGTTGTTGGCGAGAGTCGAGTGGCCGGGCAAGCCGGGCGCCGCGGCGCCGGTCACGCCGCTCAGCCCCGACGAGCAGCTGCGGTTCAACGCCGGGCAGGAGGTCTACCGGAATGTCTGTCAGGCGTGCCATCAGCCGGATGGCCGTGGCCAGGACAAAATCGCGGCCACGCTGGTCGGATCGCCGCTCGCGCTCGGACCGGCCCAGGTCCCGGCGCGGATCCTGCTCAATGGCAAGGAAGGTCCGATCGGACTGATGCCGCCGGTCGGCCAGGTGTTCACCGACGATCAGATCGCGGCGGTGCTGACGTACATCCGGCGCGAGTGGGGGCAGGCGGGCACGCCGGTTGACGCCGCAACCGTGAAGGAGGTCCGTGCGACGACCGCCGGGCGCGCCCGGCCGTGGACGAACGAGGAACTGCTGCGCTTGCTTCCTGGAGGCGCGGGACAGTAGATCGCGGTCCTGTCCGCCTTCCGGCCCGGGTGGGCTCGGACCTTTGATACGCTATCTGCCATGTCAGCGCCGAACGCCCAGCAGCATCGCCTTCGCGCCGGAATGGTCGGGATGGGCATGATCTTCGACGACACGTATCGCCCGATGTTCGAGGCGCTGCACGCCGGAGGACTCTACCGTCGGGACTTCGGATACGTGGACGTCGCGCTCACCGCGGTGGCGACCCGCACGGGGGCGCGCGCCCGGGCCTACAAGGCGGCCGCCGCCGGCCGCATTGCCGACTTCACGAGCGCCGAAGGACCGGACAGCGTCTCGCACGCGATTGACGCCGGCCTCGATTTCCTGTGCGTCGCCTCGCCGGACGATCGGCATTTCGACGCCGCGAAGCAGGCGCTCGCCGCGGGGCTGCACGTCCTGATCGAAAAACCGTCGGTGCTCCAGCTGCAGCAGGTCGACGAGCTCGTCGCGCTGGCGCGGGAGCACCAGGTGCTCGCCAAAATCGTCTACCACAAGCTCTGCGACCCGGACCACAAGAAGCTGCGAACGCTCGTCGAGGACGGCGAGCTCGTGCACGTCAACAGCGGCTATTGCTCGCTGCTCGAGCCGAAGAGCATTGCCACCGGGCAGTTCGCGGAATGGATCGCGGGACGCAATCCTGGCACCTACGTCGCCGTCCACTACCTCAAGCTGATTGACTTCACGTTTGGCGGACGGCTCAAGACCGTCACCTGCACCGGCCAGCGCGGCATCGTCGGACCGATCGACGGAAACACGTGGGACTCGACGCAGCTGCGGCTGATTTATGAATACGCGGACGGCCGGGATGCCGCGTTCGACATCCATACCAGCTGGGTGAATCCGGACAACTTTCCCGGCTACGTCGAACAGGAAGTGCAGTTCCGGTTCGACAACGGCGTGTGGAACGGCCATTCCCGGAAGCGCGGCGTCGAGCTCACGGTCGAGGGCAAGACCCCGACGCTGCTCAAGACCACGATCAACACGCACTACAACGGGACGTTCATCGAGCCGTGGGGAGAGCGGAGCCAGCGCGGCTACGGCGTGGAGGCGCTGCGCCGGTTCGTCGAGGAGGTCGCCTACGTCGAGTTCGGAGGCGGCGAGGACGAGCGCGGCGCTCGCCTCGGCGAGATGGGCGCGCTCCGCTACAACGATCTCGGGGCGGATCGGCAGGTGGTTGCCGCGATTCAAGCGATGGAGGCGATTCTGGCGCACGCCGCCGCAGGCTCGCCGGACGGCATGGTGCGTATCGCACCCGAAGGCCGTCTGTTGCTGCATCTTCCCGGGCGCGCAGAATCGATCGAGCTCTACGGCGGCGCCGGGACCGGCGCGGCGGATTCGTTTGCCGCCGGCGCCGCCGGATCCTGAGAAAATCTATTTTGACGTCCACCGGCTCGGGAGCCGGCTGGCAAGGGGCGGATTTGATCATGTCGATTGAGCATCCAGGCGAAAACCGGTCGAATGCTGTCCGCCGCGCGATCGACGAGCGCGAGCCGGTATCGCTGCGCACCTACACACCGACGCAGCTGGCGATCGAGAAGAGCGCGGGCGTGTTTCACTGGACCGTGGACGGCCGCAGACTGTACGACTACACCTCGGGTGTGCTGGTCGCGAATCTGGGTCACAACCCGGTTGACTGGCAGAAAAAATTTCTGGGGTATATGGGCTGGCTGGACGCTCCAACGGCCGGAGGCTACTTCGGCGCCGTTCCCTTGACTTCGTACAACGCGATGGTCGGGATCGAAGCGGACGCGGTCCAGCGGCTGGTCGCCAACCTGCAATCCAAGCCGGGCGGCCGGCGCCTCGAGCAGATCATGTGGGCGGCATCCGGCTCCGAGGCGATCCAGAAAGCGCTCTGGGCCGCGCTGGCCTTCGATCCGAAGCACGACCTGATCATCGCCACCCGCGACGGATTCCATGGCAAGAAGGGACTGGCCGAAGCGGTCACCGGGAGCGAGGGCGATAAGAATCGGGACGAGCGCGTGCGCTTCATTTCCTTTCCAAAAGAGGAGTGCCGCGATCTCTCGCGCCGGAACGCGCCATTCGATCCCACCCCGTATCGCGCCGAGCTCGAACGGATCGCGTCGGAGCCGCGTGGGATCGCGTGCCTGATCACCGAGCCCTATCTCGGCGGCGGCGGCTCGTATCATCCGCCCGCGGCGTATCTGCAGATGCTCCAGTCTTTCTGCCGCAGCCACGGCATCATCTTCATTCTCGACGAGATCCAGGCCAACTTCGGTCGCACCGGACACATGTATGCGTTCGAGACCTACGGACTCGAGCCTGACGTGGTCGTGCTCGGCAAGGGACTCGGCAACGGCGTGCCGGCCGCGTGCGCGGCAGGACGCGCCGCGGTGTTCGGCGGGCTCGGTTACGGTGAAGCCTCCGACACGTTCAGCGGCAACCCGCTCTGCTGCGCGGCGGTGCTGGCGACGCTCGATCAGTTCGAAGGGGGGGACGTGCTGGGCGCCGCGCGCCGCGCGTCGCAGATCATCGAAGACGGCCTGGTCGCGCTCAAGAGCCTGCCGTTCGTCAAGCACGTGCGCGGCGAGCAGGGCGGCATGGTCTGGGGTGTCGAGATGGCTGATTTCTCAGGCCAGAGCGCGAACGCGATCGCCAACGCCTGCGTCCTGTCCGCGTATCGTGGCGACGCCCGGGGCCGTGCCGTGCACCTGATGGGCCCCCTGGCCAAGACCGTCCTCCGCATCGCGCCGCCCCTGACGATCACCGAAACCGAGGCGCGCGACAGTGTGGCCGCGCTCCTGGCGTGCTTCGAGGACGTGGAGCGCCTGTTGTCGGCAGGAGCGGCCACGCCGACCGTGTAGCAGGTTCAAACCGCCGGTCCGTTCGAGACCCCCACTGATCACGCGATTCGCGATCGCGATCGCGCGCGGGCCCAGAGCCTGATGCGCGAGCACCTGATCACGGCGGAACGTGAACAGGAGTCCGAAGGGCCGCAGCCGGGGATCGCCGAGGATCGGCCGCGCAGCACAACCTGAAAGTCGGGCTGCCGGTCCCGAATCAGGTTTCGTCGAGAGGTTTCCATGTTCGTTGCCAGAATCCACGCCATCGCCATCTTCGTGGCTGCGACTGTCGTTACGGGGTACGGGTCTCAGAACACGCCGGCGTGGCCGCCTGGATTGCAGAAGATGGCGGAGCAATCGCCGCCGCTCCCGCCCGCGGAGGCGCTGAAAACTTTCTCGATGCCCCCCGGCTATCGGCTCGAGCTCGTTGCCAGCGAGCCGATGATCCAGGATCCGGTGGCGCTCGACTGGGACGCCCGCGGACGCTTGTGGGCGGTCGAAATGCCCGGCTTCGTTCCCGACCTCGACACACCGGAACCGAACCCGGCGCCGATCGGCCGGGTCGTCGTCCTCGAAGACACCAACGCCGATGGGACGATGGACAAGCGCACCGTGTTCGCGGACGGCCTGGTGATGGCCCGCGCGATCAAGGTGCTGGACGACGGCGTGCTCGTCGGTGAGCCGCCGAACGTGTGGCGGATGCGCGACACCAATGGCGACCTGCGCATGGACACGAAGGAGCTGGTCACCGACACCTACGGCCGGCGCGACGGCAACGTCGAAGGCAACGCCAACAGCTTCTTCTGGGCGCTCGACAACCGGATCCACACCTCGGGGCAGACCGAGTCATACCTGCGCTTGAAGGACGGCAAGATCGACGTCTACAAAACGCTCGCCCGCGGCGAGTGGGGCGCGACGCAGGACGACGCGGGGCGCATCTATCGCAACACCAACGAATCGGCGCTGCACGTCGATCTGGTGCCGACGCCGTATTTTGCGCGCCACCCGAATCTGCTGCGCACGCGCGGCAGCTACGAGCCGCTCGATGACGACGCGGTCAACACGGTGTGGCCGATCCGGCCGACACCGGGCACCAACCGCGCCTATCAGCTCGGCGTCAATCGGCCCGACGGCACGCTGGCTCGCTTCACGTCGGTGTGCGCGCCGCTCGTCTACCGTGGCGACCGGCTGCCAGCGGAGCTCTACGGGAATGTGTTCGTCGCGGAACCCGCGGCCAACCTGGTGAGCCGCATCATGGTCGAGGACGACGGCACGACGCTGCGCGCGCGCAAGGCCTATGAGGGCGCGGAGTTCCTGGCCTCTACCGACGAGCGCTTCCGTCCGGTCTATCTGGCGAACGCGCCTGACGGCACGCTGTACATCGCCGACATGTATCGCGGAATCATCCAGCAGCGCATTTCGATCACGACGTATCTGCGCGATCAGATCGTCGGCCGCAAGCTGGAGAGCCCGACCGGCCTGGGCCGGATCTATCGTGTCATGCACGAGACGACCAGGCGCGACGACTCGCCAGGCCCAGCCGAAGCCTCTCCGGCGCAGCTCGTGGAAACACTCGCGCACGCGAACGGGTGGCGGCGGGACATGGCGCAGCAGCTCCTGGTCCAGCGCGGCGCCCGGGGCGTGACCGAGACGCTGACCGGGCTCGCCACGACCGCGCCCGATCCGCGAACGCGGCTCCACGCGATGTGGACGCTCGACGGCATCGATCGCATCGAGCCCGCGACGATCGTCAAGGCGTTGCACGATCCGTCCCGCGACGTGCGCGTATCGGCGATTCGCATTGCCGAACGCTGGCTCGGGGAGCCCAATCAGCCGATTCGGGCGGCGGTGCTCGAGCGGCTGGACGACGGGGACTGGGCGGTGCGGCAGCAGCTGGCCGCCTCCATCGGGGCCCTGCCGGCGGGGGCGCGGGAACCGGCGGCGGTCTCCCTGCTCGAGCGGTACGCCACCGACCCGGTCGCGGTCGATGCGGTCCTCAGCGGGCTGCGCGGGAGCGAGGCGGCGGTCCTCGAAGGGCTGCTGCAGGGAAGCGCGGCGGTCGAGGTCCGGCGAAATCCGGATCCCACCGGTACCACGACGCCACCACGCAAGACGGCCGATACCGGGACGCCGCAACGCGAGACGGCCATCATCATGCTGAGCGCGCTGATCGTGCGCGGGGCGCAAGAGGCGACTGTCCAGCGCCTCTTCGAGTGGACGGCGGACGCCGCGCGGGACGCGTGGCAGCGCGCGGCGATGATGCGCGGCGCCGAGGTGGCGCTGTTGGGGGCGGGCATGCCCGGAACGGCGCGCCGCAATGTCACGCCGCTTCCAACGCCGCAGTGCCCGACCTGCCCGGGAGCACGCGCCGGGCCGGGCGGCGAGTCCGCGTTTCCGCCGGGGGCTCGCGGCGCCGCGCCTGGAGCGGCTGCCGGCGGCGGTGGACGGGGAGGTCGCGGCGGCGGACCGGCCCTGCGACTGAACCGCGAGCCGGCTGGTCTCTCCGCGCTGTCGGCACGCGGCGGCGATTTCGGGCCGCGAGCGGCCGGCTTGCTGGCCCGGATCGAATGGCCGGGAAAGCCAGGCGCGGCGGCCCCGATCGCGCCGCTGACGCCCGACGAACAGCAGCGGTTCGACAGCGGACGTGAAATCTACAAGAGCGTCTGCCAGGCCTGTCATCAACCGGACGGGCGCGGGCAAGAGAAGGTGGCCGCCACGCTCCTCGGCTCCCCGCTGGCGCTCGGTCCGGCCGGGATCCCGGCGCGGATTCTGCTGAACGGCAAGGAGGGACCGATCGGCCTCATGCCGCCCATCGGCCAGGTCTTTACCGACGACCAGATCGCGGCCGTGCTGACGTACATCCGACGCGAGTGGGGGCAGGCGGGAGCCCCCGTCGATGCGGAAACGGTGAAAACGATTCGCATCCAGACCGCAGGACGCGCGCGGCCCTGGACCAACGACGAACTGGTGGCACTCGCCGCGGCCCCAGGCGGACCGCAGCCGTAACGAATCGCCGGCCGAGGTTTCGGTGAGGGAACCTTCGGCGCAAGCCGGTGGATCCACTCCGGCGTCACCGCGGCTCTGAAGGCGCCGCGGACGATCCAGGCGCAGATCCGCTTCTCTTTCCAACCGGGCGTCTCAATTGACAGTGTGCGGGGGATTATCCGAATGCATAAAAGAGCAATTCTGAGGAGAGTCATGGCGGCGTGTGTCGTGCTCGCAACCCTGATCGTGCCGGCGCACGCGCAGGTGACGAGCGGCACGATATCGGGGACGATCAAGGACGCGCAGAGAGGTGTCATCCCGGGGGCGACGGTCACGCTCGTCAGCGCAGCAAAAGGGACGCGGTCCACGCCGGTTGTGACCAGCGTCTCCGGCGATTTCGTCTTCGCCAACGTCCGTCAACATCAACGCCGTTGACTTCGGCACGGCGTTCCTGCCGCAGGACCAGGATGCGACGCTGGCGCCGACCGGCACGCCCGGAGCCACCGCGATGTCGACCGACCTGCTGCGCGCGATGCGCGGATACGGCGCGGTCACGATGTCGCTCGACGGCGGGTGGCGCACGTTTCACTCGCTGCAGGTCGCATTCAACCGCCGGTTCGCCAACGGCCTCTCGTTCGGGCTGAACGACACCATCGTGCTCTCGGACAAGCAGAGTACCGCGCAGCGGCTGCAGCACAACGCGGACG
>JBDTSX010000263.1:0-7102 GCA_039930925.1 Acidobacteriota bacterium
ATGACCAACTTCGGCGCCTTCGTCGAGCTCGTCGAGGGCATCGAAGGGCTGATTCACGTGTCCGAATTCGACGACTCGCAGCAGGTCGGCAAGCAGGGCAAGCTCGAGCTCACGGTCGGTGAAACCTACCAGATGAAGATCATCAAGCTGATCGCCGCCGAACGGAAGATCGGCCTGAGCATCCGCGCGCTGAAGAACGACGAGTTCCGAGCGGACTGGGAGGCGTACACCGAGACGACCGGTCGGCCGGAAGTGACGCTTGGGGATCACTTCAAGCATCAGCAGGACTGACTCGCGCCGACTAGTCGTTCGTCGTTACTCGTCACAGTCGGGAAGTCCGGGTCGGGAAGTCACGGTCGACAGTCGCGGTCGCTCAGTCACAGGCGAGAGTCGGAACAATCGTAGAGCGCTGCGACTGTCGACCGTGACTCTGACTGCGGCGCCCAACCGTGACTTCCGTGACTCCGACTCGCGACTGTGACGAACGACCAACGAACTAACGACTGACGAACTGGGGGGAACCAGAATGAACACCGGCAGCATGACGAAGGCGGAACTCGTCGAGGAAGTCTCGCGAGTGTCGGACCTGACCAAGAAACATTCCGAGGTCATCGTCGACACCGTCTTCAAGAGCATCATCGATGCGCTGCACCGGGGAGAGAAGATCGAGCTACGGGGATTCGGCAGTTTTCGGCTTCGCCGGCGTGAGCCGCGCAAGGGGCGCAACCCGAAGACCGGCGACAAGGTGGACGTGCCGCCGAAGAAGGTCCCCTACTTCAAGCCCGGCAAAGAGCTCAAGGAGCTGATCAACCGCGAGGCGGATGTGCCGGCGGTTCCACCCGCTCCCGCCTCGCTCGCCGGCGACCCGACCATCGTCGGCGTCTGATCGATGGACCATCTCTGGAGTCCGTGGCGCCTTCCTTACATCCTGAGGGGGGGCGAGGACACGGGCTGCGTCTTCTGCCGGGCGCTCGCCGGCGCCGCCCCCTCGACACATTCGGAGAACGCGCCTGACGATCTGGTCGTCTTTCGCGGCCACACCTGCTTCGTCATCCTCAATCTGTATCCCTACAACAACGGACATCTGCTGATCGTGCCGAACCGGCACATCTCATCGCTCGCGCCGGCGACCGGCGAGGAGCTGCACGAGCTGATCGAGCTCACCCGGCGCGCCGAGCTGGCGCTGAACGAGGCGTACACGCCCCAGGGCATCAACATGGGGATCAATCTCGGCAAGCCCGCCGGAGCCGGCGTGCTCGATCACGTGCACATGCACGCCGTGCCGCGATGGAACGGCGACACGAACTTCATGACGGTGCTTGGGGAAACGCGCGTGCTGCCGGAAGAACTGCCCCAGACGGCGAGGAAGCTGCGCCCGATTTTCGAGCGGCTGGCGGCTACCGACGGACCCGCGACACGGTGATGCCCCACGCTTCGGGATCGTCCGGAGGCGCGCCGTTCCAATCGCCAAAGGCGTGCGAGTCGTCACTCTCGTAGCGCAGGATGTACTCGCCCGCAGGCAGGGTGACGGTTCCGTCGAAGCGCCGGTTCTTGGCGGCCCCCCCGGCATGCTCGGTCAGGCTGTATTTCATTTCCCAGACGCGCCGCCCGCCCGTCGCCTCCTCGATCCAGCCGTAGTCCACCATTTCCCTGCGGGTCCCTTCGCCGACGGCATAGACGCGCATCGCGGTTTCCCGATCGAGGGTGAAGCGCTTGCTCGCCTGGTCGTCGCTCCCGATCTCGGTCAGCTGCGCCACGATGGATGGATCGGCCTCGGCCTCGTAGGGAGCCGTCGTGCCCGGCACCAGCGGGCCCCGCGCCGACAGGACCGTGATGCCCCAGTGGCGCCCATCGGCCGGCGCCGGCGCATTCCACTCGTCTGCCGCATGCGAATCGTCGGTGAGGTAGTGGACGATGTAGCTGCCGGTGTCGAGATGGAGAGTCGTGTCGACCAGCCGATTCTTGGGCGCGCCGCCTGCCGGCTCGGTATTGCCGTAGCGCATTTCCCAGACCCGGGCGCGCGTGCTGGCGTTCGTGATCCAGCCGTAGTCGTTCATGCGGCCTTCGCGTCCCTCGCCGATCGCGTAGATGCGGACGTCCATTGGACGGGTCAGCGTGAACCCCTGCGTGCGCGACACGCCGTTCCCGATGCGGGTCAGCGCCACGATCGTGGCGTTCGCCGGCACCAGCTCGTAGCTGAAGCTCTTCACCGCCGCCCGCGCGGCCGCGTCGCGCACGGTGATCGTGAGGCCCCAGGCATCGGGATCGGCCGGGGGCTGGGCATTCCATCCGGACGGATCGTGCGAGTCGTCGGTGGCATAGAACGCCGCGTAGCGGCCGGCCGGCAGGGTGCGGGTCACGCGAGCGACGCGGTTCTTCTCGGCGCCACCCGCGGCAGCCGAGTCGCGCCAGGTCATCTTCCACACTTTGGCGAGCGTGTCGGCGTTGATGATCCAGCCGGAATCGAACTCGCCGTCCTCGCGCGCCTCGCCGACGGCGTCGACGTCGACCTCGGTCGGCCTGGCGAGCACGAAGCCGGCCTGCTGGAACTGCTGGCTCTCCGTGCCGCGCAGCGACACGATGGCGGAGCCGGCGGACGGCTGGGTGGCGCGGGCCGCATCGGTGGAGCTCACGCGCTGGGCGTTACCGCGGACGCGCAGTGTGAAGCCGCTGATCGGCTGATCCCCGAACCAGTGCCACTTCTTGGCCTCGCTGGCCTTGTCGTCGTCGCTCCAGTACTCGCCGTCGGGAAAGGCGGCGTAGTATGCGGCGTACGAGCCGGCCGGCAGCCGCACCGTTCCGGTAAAGGTGCGTGTGCTGCCTGGGCCCTCGGCGGTCGGCGCGGTGCTCAAGTCCCAGACGACTTTTCGCGCGGCGAGATCCAGAATCCAGGCGTTCCCGGTCCAGGGCATCTTGGCGTTCGTGCGCTGAGCACCCTGCAGCATCGACTTGACCCAGGTGAACTGCCCCCATCCATTGACGGATTGCGCGCCAACCGCTTCGATCTGGAGATCTTGTGGAGAGGTCAGCGAGAAAGCGCCGGACTGGACCTGTCGGGGGGACAAATCGTGAAGGTCGATGATGGTCTCTTGCGCGGCTGCCGCCCCAGGGCCGAGTGCGATCGTCGCGGCCAGTACGGCGATCGTCCGGCCGGGCCAGCGCCGTAAATGAACCATCAAAACCCTCCGCCGGGCGTCCTGACGCCGCGGACTTAGCAGTACGAGGATACTCGCCTTAGGACGAACGGTGGGACGGAATGGTTCGCGAGTGGCCGGAAACCGGCAATCAGAACGGGCCAGCGGCGGTATACATTGGGACCATGATCCTCGAGTTGACCGACGCGCAGCGGATCTTCCAGCAGCAGGTCGCACGGTTCGCCTCCGAGCGGGTGGCGCCCGAAGCCGCCGCCATCGACGACTCCGGAACGTTCCCCCGCGAGCTCGTGTCGGAGGCCGCGGCGCTCGGCCTCCTCGGCGTGACGATTCCGCCCGACTGGGGGGGCGCAGGCCGGGATTACGTGAGCTATGCGGTGGCGATCGAGGCCCTGGCCGCGGCCAGCGCCGTGGTGGCGGTCATCCTGGCCGTCAACAACTCACTGGTCGCTGAACCGCTGGCCGAGTTCGGCACTCCGGAACAGAAACAGACATGGCTGCGCCGGCTCGCGACCGGTGAATCGCTCGGAGCCTTTGCGTTGTCGGAGGCGGACGCCGGATCGGATGCGGCCAATCAACAGACAGCGGCACGGCTGGACGATCGCGGATATTGTCTGAACGGCCGCAAGGTGTGGGTCGCCAACGCGGAGGCAGCGGATCTCGTGATTGTCTTTGCCGCCACGCAGCCCGGCACGCGCGGACGCGGGGTGAGCGCTTTCCTGGTCCCGATGTCCACGCCGGGCGTCACGCGGGTGCCGACCGCCGAGTCCCTTGGCGTGCGCGGACTCGGCTGCATGGATCTGCAGCTGTCGAATGTCTGCGTCGATGCGGATGCCTTGCTCGGGAGCCCGGGCGACGGATTCCGGATCGCGATGTGGGCGCTCGACGGCGGGCGCGTCGCGATCGCGGCGCAGGCGCTCGGCGTCGGCAGCGCCGCGCTCGACGAAGCGCTGCGCTACGCGAAAGAGCGGCAGGCGTTCGGCCAGCCGATCGCCAACTATCAGGCGATTCAGTGGATGCTCGCCGACATGGCGACCGAGCTCGATGCGGCGCGGATGCTGACGATGAAGGCGGCCGATTCGGTGGGACGCGCGCTCAGCGCCCGCGACCTGGCGCGATCGTCAGCGGGAGCGGCGGGCGGCACCGGGGCGGTGGCGCCGCAGACGAAGACGGTGGATGCCGCGATGGCCAAGCTCTATGCGTCCGAAGCGGCGCACCGCGCCGCCGACAAGGCGATGCAGATTCTCGCGTCGAACGGCTATCGCCGCGGGTCGGTGGTCGAGCGCCTGTTTCGCGATGTGCGCGCGACCGAAATTTACCAGGGCACCTCGGAGGTGCAGCGGATGGTGATTGCGGAGCACATCCTGGGCCTGTAGGGCGCGCTGATCCAGCACCGCGGCCGGGCGGCCGCGTCTAGCCGAGCATCTGCTTCGCGATGGTCTGGAGCTGCAGGTTCGACGTCCCCTCGTAGATCTGCCCGACCTTGGCGTCGCGATACAGCTTTTCCACCGGATAGTCCTTCACGAATCCATTCCCGCCGAACAGGTTGACGGCGAGCGAGGCAACGCGCTCGGCGACTTCGGACGAGAAGATCTTACAGATCGCCGCCTCGGTCAGGAACGGGCGGCCGGCGTCCCGGAGGCGTGCCGCGTTGTAGACCGTCAGGGTCGCCGCTTCCACTTCCATCGCCGCTCGCGCGAGCTGGTGCTGGACGGCCTGGAAATCGGCAATCGGCTTTCCGAATTGCCTGCGCTCCTTGGTATAGGCGACGGCGTGGTGCAGCGCGCCCTTGGCGAGCCCGATCATCTGCGCGCCGATCCCAATCCGCCCTTCGTTCAGGGTCTCGATCGCGGTCTTGTAGCCGGTGCCGATCGCGCCGAGCAGATTCGCGCGCGGGACGCGGCAGTCTTCGAGAATCAATTCGCAGGTGCTGCTCGCACGGATCCCCAGCTTGTCTTCCTTCTTGCCGACGCTGAAGCCGTCGAAGCCGCGCTCGACCAGGAACGCGGTGATGCCGCGGTAGCCGGCGTCCGGGTTGACCGTGGCAAAAACAATGAACAGGTCCGCCTCGTTGCCGTTGGTGATCCACAACTTGCGGCCGCGAAGCACATAGGCATCGCCGTCTTCCCTCGCGCGGGTGGTGAGCGCGAACGCGTCGCTGCCCGAGCCGGCCTCCGACAGGGCGTAGGCGCCGACCGTCCCGGACGCGAGCCGCGGCAGATGTCGCTGCTTGATCTCGTCGGTGCCCCAGCGGAGGAGGGCGTTGACGACGAGGGTGTTCTGCACGTCAACGAGAACGCCGACCGAGGGATCGACACGCGACAGCTCTTCCACCGCCAGCACCGAGTGGAAGAAGCCGCCCCCGGATCCGCCGAATTGTTCGGGGATCTCGATGCCCATCACGCCCAGCTCGAAGAGCTCGTCGATGAGCGTGCGGGGGATGCTGGCGTGCTCGTCCATTTCCCGGACGAGCGGACGGATGCGGGCTTCGGCGAACTGGCGGACGCTCTCCCGGAAAATCGACTCGTCCTCGGCGAGGAGCGTGAGCGGCGGCGCGTGCCTGGCGGTGTGTTCGGTCACGATTTCTCCACGGCCGGCTCCGGCGGCGACGGCAACCGGCAATGTTATCATTGAGCCGAAGAGCCACCCTTCGTCCGGAGGCTGCCTACCTGGGACCGGAGTCCAAAGAGAAATGCGAACGCACCTGCGACTGCTCACCGCCGTCCTCGCCGTCGGCATTCTCGGCGCGGTGCCAGGCGGACCTGCCGGGCTGCGCTACAAGGCCGTCGGGTTCGCGCAGGGGGCCACGCCGTCCCCGCCGGTGGGTCAGCAGCCGGCGAGCCCGGCGCCGGGCGGCGAGCCGCCCGCGGCGCAGCCCCCCACCGGCCAGCAGCCGGCGCCGAATGCTCCAGACGCGCAGCAGCCGCCCCGCATCCGGAGCGGTATCAACTACGTCAGCGTGGACGTGATCGTCACGGACAAAGACGGCAAGCCAGTGCTCGACATGAGCCAGGACGACTTCACGGTCGCGGAAGACGGCAAGCCGCAGAAGATCGACGCCTTCACCGTCATCAAGGTGGACGGTAATGCCGCCGTGGAGGAGGGCCCCCCCCGGGCGATCAAGGACGACGTGGACGAGGAGCGGGAGGCGGCCAAGCCCGAGGTGCGGCTCTTCGTGCTGTTCTTCGACGATTACCACGTGGCGCGCGGCAACGACATGTCGGTCCGGAAGCCGCTCATCGACTTCATGCAGAATCAGCTCGCGCCGGCCGACATGATCGCGATCATGTATCCGCTGACGCCGGTGACCGATCTCCGCTTCAGCCGCGATCGGGCGAGCGCGATTACGGCGATCGATCATTTCGAGGGTCGCAAGTTCGACTACCGTCCGCGCAACAGCTTCGAGGCGCAGTACGCCGAGTACCCGGCGTCCACCGTGGAGCGCATCCGCAATCAGATCACCATGAGCGCGCTCGAGGGGGCGGCGGTGAAGATGGGCGGGCTGCGTGAGGGCCGCAAGTCGATCATCTGGGTCAGCGAGGGATTCACCGCGATGCTGCCGGCGCAGCTGTCGGATCCGGTCGCCTCGATGCCGGGTCTCAACAACCCGAACCGCGGCAATGCGAGTGCGCCGCAGGCGACCGACTTCCAGCAGCTCATCGCCCGGAGCGATCTCATCAGCGACATGCAGCACTCCTGGGCGACGATCAACCGTCAGAACACCTCAATCTACGCGGTGGATCCGCGCGGCCTCGCGGTCTTCCAGTACGACATCAATGTGGGCGTCGGCATCAACCAGGACGCCCAGGGGCTGCGCGCCAGCCTCGACACGCTCCACGAGATGGCCGAAAACACCGACGGCCGGGCGATCCTCAATCGCAACGACCTCGCCGTGGGGATGAAGCAGATCATGCGCGACTCGAGCGGCTATTACCTGCTCGGCTACAACT
>JBDTSX010000264.1:0-7100 GCA_039930925.1 Acidobacteriota bacterium
CCCGAGCCCCGAGAATTATGCTTTCCCGAGTCGCCGACAGCCTCTACTGGATGAGCCGTTACTTCGAGCGGGCGGACAACTGCGCGCGGGTGATTGACGCGACCCACAGCCTGATGTTGAGCCGCGCCGTGGTCGAGAAGGACGAACGCTGGTTCCGCGCCCTGAAGTGCATGGGGATGCCGCCCGACGCCTCGGGCGAGGACCCGGACGTGGCGATCGGCCGGCTCGCGGTGGACGCCGACAATCGCGCCTCGATGGTGGCGTGCGTGGCGGCGGCGCGCGACAACGCCTCCCAGGTCCGCGAGGAAATCAGCTCCGAGATGTGGGAGCAGCTCAATCGGCTCTATCACGAAATCCTGAGCGCCGAAGTCGAAGTCCGGGACACGGTCGCGGTGATGCGGCTGGTCGCGGCGGTCCGGGAAGGGTCGTACAGCTTCTACGGCGTCACGGAAACGACGATGAGCCACGGCGAGGGGTGGCGCTTCGTGCAGCTCGGCAAGTTCACCGAGCGCGCCTGCGCGGTGTCGCTCCTGCTCGACGCCTACTTCGCGTCGAGCGGCCAGGCCGACGATCTCGACTGGGTGGCGCTCCTCGCGAGCTGCGCCGCGTTCGACTCCTATTGCAAGGTGTTCACCGCCGACCTGCAGCCGAACCGGATCGCGACCTTCCTGCTCGTCCACCCGGAGTTCCCCTACTCCGTCCGCTACTCGATCGAACGGATGCAGGACTCGCTCGACGCGATCATCGCCCAGTCGCCGACGCGTCAGCGGACGCGGATCGAGCGCGTGATCGGCCGGCTGCGCGCATCGCTGACGTTTACGCCGGTCACGGAGCTGCTGGCCGGCGATCTCCACGCGTTTCTTCACGGCGTGCTCGAGCAGAACCGCGAGCTCCATGCCGCCGTGCACGAGGCGTACATCGATTACCCGATTGAAGTCGCCTTCCAAAACTGATGTTCTACGCGATCCGACACTTCACGCGCTACCGATACAGCCGTCCGGTCTGGCAGAGCATGATCGAGGTGCGGATGCACCCGCGCAGCGAGAACCGGCAGCGCTGCTTCACCTTCCGGCTGTCCGTGAACCCGCGCGCGCGAATCTTCACGTTCATGGACTACCTCGGCAACCAGGTGCACCACTTCGACCTGCCGTCACACCATCGCGAGCTCACCGTGGTCGCGGACGCGCTGGTCAATGTCGATCCCCCGCCGGCGCTGCCCGCCGCGCTGCCGGCTGGCTCGTGGGACGACCTGGCGCAGTTGATCGACGAGGGGGACCACTGGCAGATGTTGATCGCCAGCCGCTACGCCCGCAGCTCGCCCGAGCTCGAAGCGCTGGCCCGCGAGCTGAAGGTCACCGATCGCGGCGGACGCGATCCGCTCTCCCTGGTGCGCGACGTGAGCGACGGCATCCATCGCGCGTTCGAGTACTCGGCCAAGAGCACCGGCGTCAACTCGCCGATCGAGCACAGCCTGGGATTGCGCCGCGGTGTCTGCCAGGACTTCGCCCACATCATGATCGCGCTGGTGCGCGGCCTCGGCATTCCGTGCCGCTACGTCAGTGGCTACCTGTATCACGACCAGCAGCACCAGGACCGCTCCTCCGAAGGGGCGACCCATGCCTGGGTCGAAGCCCTCATGCCCGGCCTCGGATGGGTGGGGTTCGACCCGACCAACGATCTCGTCGCCGGCGGCCGCCACATCCGCACCGCCATCGGACGCGATTATGCGGACGTCCCGCCGACGCTCGGGACGATGAAGGGACGGACGGAGACGGAGCTCCAGGTGCGGGTCCGCGTCACCCCGTCGGAGGCGCTGCTGCCGCCGGACGAGGAATTCGCCGCCGACGAGGAATGGTCGTTGTTTCTCGAGAGCGATCAGCTGGCCTCGCAGCTGCTGATCGATCAGCAGTGATTGGAGACTGAGACAGTCGCTGGTCGTTAGTCGTTAGTCACAGTCTCCAGTCACAGTCACACTCACCGTCACAGTCCTGAGTCGTGAGTCGTGAGTCCTGAGTCCTGAGTCCCGAGTCCCGAGTCCCGCGCCCCGAGTCCCGAGTCCCGAGTCCCGAGTCCCGCGCCCCGAGTCCCGCGCCCCGAGTCCCGAGTCCCGAGTCCCGAGTCCCGAGTCCCGCGCTCACAGCGTGATGCCTGGGTCCCGCTCGTACGCGGACCCGATGCGGCACAACTGGTCGAGCGTTTCCGCGAACAGATCGTAGAGCCGCTTCAGCCGGTCGAGATCCTTGATCACGCCCGTGACGAGGTAGTGCAGTTCGTCGGTGCCTTCCGGGAAGGTCGGGCCGAAATACCCCTCGTGGTCCTTGACCGTCAGCAGGATCTCCGGCTGACCGGCGATCAACTCCCGAAGCGTGGGGCTCGAGAAGAGGGACCGCAGCTTGCCGTCATCGTTCCCCTTGATGATGAAGTCGCGGTCGAACTGTTCGTCGCCGATCTCGACGTCCTGCATCCCCAGTTTCTTGGCGATGTCACTGAAGAGACCGCGTCGATAGATGGTGAAGCGGAAGCCGTCGCTGTTGACGTACGGCGCGCGGAGCCGGGTGTAGACGATGACCACTTTGCCGGTGGACACGGCATAGGTGTCGAGCGTGACGGTCCATTCGCCATGCCTGGCCTGAACCTTGTCCCGCTTCCAGAAGCCTCCGTCGACATATGCGGCGTCCGTTTCGGCCGCCAGCTGCCGCCAGATTTCCTGCCGGCTCGGGCCGAACGGGCTGCGAAACATGCTCATGCGTGTGCTTGTGTGTATCAGATGGGGACCGATTGAGCAATTGGCGACATCAGCCGCGCGCGGGGTCAGCCGAACACGGTGCTGAACAGGACAGGCACTGCCCCCTCAATGATCTTACAATTGGTCATGCACCCAGTCGCGGCGGCGGCGCTCGCCGCAGTCCTTGTTGCGGTGTCCACGATCGCCGCTCCGCAACTCGCCTCGGCGCAGCCGCCCCCCGATCAGGCGGCTGTCGTCCCACCGATCGCTCCGGTGCCGCCGCTTGCCCCCCCGTTCGCTGAATGGCTGGCCGCGCTGCGGGCGGAAGCGGCGGGCCGCGGGATCCGTCCGGAGATTCTCGACCAGGCTTTCTCGAACGTGCCGGAGCCCCTCAGCCAGATTCTCGAGCGCGACCGCTCACAGGCGGAGTTCACTCTCGACCTCGCGACCTACCTGAGACGGCGGCTGACGCGCGAGACGGTGAAGACCGCCCAGACGATGTATTCGCGGCATCGGACGCTGCTCCATCGGGTGTCCGAGAAATACGGCGTGGACCCGCGCATCCTGATTGCGGTGTGGGGGCTCGAGTCCAACTTCGGGCGGTTTTCCGGCGTGCGTCCGACCATCGCGGCGCTGATTACCCTGGCCTACGATACACGGCGCGCGGCGATGTTCCGCGCGGAGCTGTTCAACGCGCTCGAAATCGTCAACCGCGGCGACATCGACTTCAGTCAGCTCAAGGGATCCTGGGCCGGCGCGCTCGGGCAGCCGCAGTTCATGCCCTCGAGCTACCTGGAGTACGCACAGGATTTCGACGGCGACGGACGACGGGATATCTGGTCGACGGAGGCGGATGTGTTCGCCTCGGTGGCGTATTACCTGCAGCGCCATGGATGGACGGCGGCGGACTCGTGGGGACGCGAGGTCAGGGTGCCGCCGGCGGTCCGCGCGAAGCTGCTCGCGCTACCGCGTCGCGAAACCGGTTGCGTCGCGGAGCGGATCATGACGCCGCCCCGGCCGCTCAGCGCCTGGCGCGCCCTGGGGCTTCGAACCCTGGCCAATGGGACACTGCCGGCGAGCAAGACCCCCGCGTCGCTCGTGCAGGCCGGCACCCGCACGTTCCTGCTGTATGCCAATTACGATGCGCTCCTCGCCTACAATTGCGCGCACACCTACGCGCTCAGCGTCGGCCTCCTGGCCGAGCGGCTGCGCTAGCGACATCTTCAGAACCGTCCGCGGCGTCCGGCTTTCCGCCTCCGCTCCAGCTGCGGAGCCACGGCGAGACCTGGCCGAAGCGCGAAGCGCGAAGGCTGGCAGCCGGGCGATGGCCGGGCGGCGCGCTCTTTGCGACACCGGCCGCGGGAGGTCGAATGAGCCACAACACCGACACGCAGGACACTTCGAAGTATTCCGCATCGAAGGCGCCGGAGACGGTCGAGCAGACGGAGGAGAAGAAGCCGCCGACTGACGACCGGCTCCAGCCGGGTGGGGCCCATGGCGCGGCCGTGCCGACCGGCATGTCGGCGATGGATCCGGAAGACGTGCCGGCGCTGGATCCCGGAACGGACACACCGCCTCGGACTACGCCCGCGTGAGACCGGCGGCGCGCGTGGTGGCCGGCTCGATGAGCGTGAGCGACGCGAGTGTGACGACCGCGACGCCCAGCAGCAGCGCGGCGACCGCGTCGTGCTGTCCGAACAGGACGGCGGCAATGCCGAGGAGTGCGGTGGCGAGGCAGGTTTCGCAGATCACGATCGCCGGATACGCGCGGGCCCGGTGATCCACCAGCGTGTGGGTGAGCACGCGCGAGGTGAAGGACAGATTGAGGCGCAGCGTGACCGAGACGATGGCGAGCGTCAGGGTCACGAAGAAGAGCGCCGAGCCGTAGGGGTAGCGCAGCCAAGGGCGGATCGCCCAGACCGCCGCCGGCATGATGCCGATCAGCGTGGCGGCCACCAGCTGGTGTAACTGCCACCACCAGAGCGTTCTGTCGCTGACCCTGGGGACCGGCGTTCCGGTGATGTCGAGCGCCCGGAGGTCGGCGAGCAGGGCCGCGCTGGTGGGGTACCGCTCTACGGGAGCGCCGCGCATGCATCGCCGCGCGATCTGGTCGAGAGCGGGCATCGGCAGGGACCGCGAGAGCCGTCCCGAGCCACCGTCCATCAGCTCGGTCATGCGCGCCAGTAACGACGCCGCGTCCGTGCCGAATGGATGCTCTGCCGTGGCCAGCTCCCATGCCAGCACGCCGAAGGCGAAGATGTCGGCGCGGGCGTCCACCTCGGCTCCGCTCAGTTGCTCCGGCGCCATGTAGCCCGGTGTCCCCATCGCGGCGCCCGCCTCGGTCAGGCGGCTCAGCGCCGAGAGGTTGCGCCCCGAGTCGCTCTGCGCCAGGCCGAAGTCGAGCACCTTGATCTGTCCATCGACCCTGCGCATGACGTTCTCGGGCTTCAGATCGCGATGCACGATCCCGCAGTCGTGGGCCGCCACCAGGGCTCCGCAGATGTCGATCAAGGTTGACACGAGACGCTCCGCGGGGAGCGGGCCGTCGCGAACCTCTTCGCGCAGCGTGCGGCCGCGCACCAGTTCCGAAGCGATGTACAGCTCGCCGTCGATCTCCTCGAGCGCAAAGATGGTGGCAATCGCCGGATGGGAGAGCGCCGCCGCGGCGCGCGCCTCGCGCGTCAGCCGGGCGCGGCGAACCGGATCGCGCGTGAACTCGGGGGCCAGCGCCTTCAGCGCGACGGCGCGCCCGAGCCGGCGATCGTCGGCCGCGTAGACCACCCCCATCCCGCCGCGCCCGATCTCCTCGACGATGAAGTAGGGGCCGACGTTGGTGCCGGCACGAGACGCCGGCGGCGCATCGAGGATCAGGTCCGCCGCGACGCCCCAGGCGGGCTCGTCCAGGAACCGTTCGGCGCGTCCGTGGCTGGCGAGCAGCGTTTGCACCTCGCGCACGAGATCGGGATCGCCCGCCGCGGACTGCTCGAGGAAGGCCGCGCGATCGCCGGCGTCCCGCGCCAGCACAGCGTGAAAGAGATCGTTGATCAGCCGCCAGCGCGCGGGAGTCACGTCTGTGGACTGCCCTCCAGCTCCCGGGCGAGCCAGGCGGACGCCACGGTCCAGTGGCGCTTGACCGTGGCCGGCGAAATGCCCATCGCCTCGGCGGTCTCTTCGACGGTCAGGCCGCCGAAAAATCGGAGCTCCACGAGGCGGGCCTGCTCGGGGTCGAAGGCCGCGAGCCGCTCGAGGGCTTCATCGAGCGCGAGGAGATCGATCGATCGATTCCCGCCCGCGACCAGGCCCTCGTCGAGCGTCACGCGTTGCCGCGCGCCGCCGCGTTTCTGCGCGTCCCGCGCCCGCGCCCGCTCGATCAGGATCTGGCGCATCGAGTGCGCCGCGATCGCGCAGAAGTGGGCGCGGTTCTGCCAGCGGTCCGGCTTGTCCTTCAACAGGCGCATATACGCCTCGTGGACCAGCGCGGTCGGCTGCAGCGTCTGGCCGGCGCGCTCGCGGCGCAGGTACCCCGCCGCGAGCCGCCGCAACTCCTGGTACACGATCGGCAGCAGCGAATCGACTGACTGCCGATCGTCCATCATGGGACCCGCGTGATCGTGACCTTGTTCATCACCACCGGCGTCACCGGCCGATCCTGCCGCCCGGTCGGCACCAGGCCGATCTTCTTCACGATCTCGAGCCCTTCGACCACTTCGCCGAACACGGTGTGGCGATTGTCGAGATGGGGCGTCGGCCCGAGCGTGATGAAGAACTGGCTGCCGTTGGTATTCGGCCCCGCGTTGGCCATCGACAGCATGCCGGCGCCGACGTGGCGCCGCGACGGATGGAACTCGTCGGCGAAGTTGTAGCCCGGTCCGCCGGTACCGGTCCCGAGCCGGTCGCCTCCCTGGATCATGAAGTCCCTGATCACCCGATGGAAGGTGACGCCGTCGTAATACGGCGCTGTCTTCTTCTCGCTGGTCGAGGGATCGCGCCATTCCTTCGTGCCTTCGGCAAGGCCGACGAAATTGGCGACGGTCTTCGGCGCTTCCTTGTCGAACAGGCGGACCGTGAACGACCCTTCGGTCGTGTCGAATTGTGCGTACGTACCGGCTTCCACTCGAGGTCTCCTTCCGAGGCAGCGCAGGGTGCCCGGCGGCCGCGACGCGCGGCGCCCGGACGGTTGGTTCGCGCCCCGGCCATCTGACCGGCGTCGCGTCCGAGACTCCTGCGTCCGATCCAAAAAGGGAATTATAGGACGAACCGGCCAACGAATTCCCGCCGAGCGGCGTCCAACCTGCGCCATCGGCCGCCGCGCCCGGCGAGTGAGGGGGACCGTTCTACGAAGATCTTCGTTGACATATACGAAGCTGTTCGTACA